>NZ_JBHFNP010000089.1:0-48998 GCF_041929235.1 Microseira sp. BLCC-F43 | reverse complement strand
TCCCCTAATCCTGAAACACCGGAAAGCGGTACACATGACAAGTGCCAAACAAACGAGGAGCCGATGAGGTGAAAGTCTCACGTCCGGTTTTGAAGGAGAGTTCGGGTAGGTGACTACTCGTTCGACTCTAACCATTTGTTTTTAAATGTGAAACCTACGGATGCACCAGCAGATATTATGAGAAAGATTAAGGGACGTGCATCCCATCATTTAAGAAAGGAGTTCCCAGAGCTTCTTAAAATCCCGACTTTATGGACTCCAAGTTACTTTGTCTCGACTGCTGGTAATGTCTGCACGGAGACGGTGAAGCGATACATTGAACAACAAAAAGGTTAGCGAGACTAAAGTCTCACGCGGTTACCCCGGTCTCTTGACGCGGGGTGACCGCGTTAACTCCTATAAAAAAGATGGGAGAAATGGCTCAGGTCGGATTTGAACCAACGACCTTGGGCTTATGAGTCCCCTGCTCTGACCTACTGAGCTACTGAGCCAAGCTTTATTAGATTAGCACAAAACAAATAAAAATTGGAATAGCTGCACCCGTTTCAAGCAAAAATGGGGGAGGGGGTGAAATGGGTTTGGGGTGAGCTGAAGACTTTTGCAGTCTCCAGTCCCCAGTTCCCAGTCACCTTAACGTATTAGCGACGGCGGGGCAGGAAAGCCATTGGGTTGACTGCTCCCCGTCCGGAGGGATGGATCTCGAAGTGCAGGTGCGGCCCGGTGCTGAAGCCGGTGCTGCCCATGGCAGAAATATGCTGTCCTTGCTCGACGACTTGGCCTTCTTGCACGAAAATGCGGCTGTTGTGACCGTAGCGAGTCAAACTGCCATCGGCATGTCTGATATCGACCAGATTGCCGTAACCGCCAGAATTCCAGCGGGCGTAAACCACGACGCCGGGAGCGGCGGCGAAAATCGGCGTGCCAGTTGGAGCGGCAATATCGATTCCTCGGTGCATCCGTCCCCAACGACGACCATAACCAGAGGTGAGGACTCCCCGCGTCGGCCACATAAACCCGTTCAAGTTTTGGGAGCCACCGGGCAGGTATTGATTCGGGTCGCCCAGGGGCGGTAGATCGGGAGACACCATTTGTCCCCTGGAAGGCTGGAAGGGTTGATAGGGTTCGGATCCCAAGGGTGCGGTAGCAACCGTTGGTGGTTGGGTTCTGGGTAAAGTTTGAGTTTGAGGCAGGTTGGCTCGCTCGCTGGCGGCTCTTCTTTCAATTTCGGCTTGTAATGCCTGGTTATAACGGCGGGAATCGAACTCGGGATTGACGGGAGCAGCAGGTGTGGGTGAGGGAGCGGGAGCGTTTGCTGTTTGGTGGCGGAAGCTTGCTTGCCCGTTGCGATACTGGTCGCGCAGTTGAGAAAGTTCTGCCCGCAGTCGTTCGATGTAGGGATTGTTTTGCTGTTTTGGTTTGGCGGCGATCTCGTTTCTATCTTCCGCGTCAGAGTACTTGGATTCAGGTTCCCCTACTGCGAGTTGCTTAACTCCAGTACCGTTGAACTTTGGTGGGGCAAAATCCGTGCCCAAGTTAGCGTCACCAGATGCTGCCAGAGGCACTGAAGCTTCATCTGACAATGGCACCGTCGGCCCTAAATTGCGATCGCGATCTGGGTCGATGACTAAACCTGGAACAACTGCCAGCGCCAGGGTTGAAGACGTTCTTTGCTTGGTTGGCACCGCCACGTTAGTTAGCCAAGATGCACTTGCAGGCAACTGCTGCCCCGGACGAATGTAGGCTGTTTCTCTGAGGTGGGATCCGAAGTTTTGGGCGTTTGCTACTAGGGTAGTGCCGCCTTTCTCGGTTTGAGGAATTGCCAGTAATTGAGCAATTTGAAGCCGGTGCGGGTTGTCGATGTGATTTGCCTGAGCCAGCACCGTTGCCGTTACACCGTAATGCTGGGCGATGCCGCTGAGGGTGTCTCCCGGTTGTACTTGATAAACCGCGGTCACCGCTTCGGTTCGGGTTGGTTCGGGTACGACAACCTGGGGTAATGCTTCTACGCGAGCGTTTTGCTGTTCCGACTGTGGCTTTCTGGCAGATATAACTGGTTCTGTTGCGGGTTCGGTAACGCTAGCGCTTCCTACCGCCTCAACTTGCCCATCCACCACGTCTGCCGACTCTTGTTGTGAGGGGACAACGGGGTTGACATAGCTAGGAACGTAGGGTTGATATAGCTCGTTACTTTGATCTGGTAAATTGGTATACTCCTCAGACTTCCACTCCGCCAGACTGCTTCTTAAACGGTTCGATGAATCCCTCAAGCGGTCGATTGCAACTGTTTGCTTGGCTTTTAACAGGTCGTTAACCGGATTGGGAATTGTGGCTGCAACGCCTGCCGATGATTCTTGTGCCACTGACGGCTTGTAAGGAGAGGTAACTCTGCCGAGGCGCGCAGCGAAGCTATCCCTGCTAGCCCCATCGCTGCTGTAGCCGTTTGCTCTTTGCAAGATAGCCGGTGCGATGCCCAAGAGTGGATTCTCTGGAGCAGAAATCCCCTGACTCTTTTCCATCAACGCCGGTATTCTGGGAGCTGCTGCACTCGTTGCGATCAAAGCTGGCAACTTCGTCTCGGCGGCCAAGGTTGGATCAACCTGGTTCGTTTGAGTGTTTGACCCAATGGTTTGCCCTTCCCGATCCTGGTGCCCAATTGCTGGCTGTTTGGGCATGATCTCTGCTGCTGCCATGATGGGCTGCCCTTGTGTCTCGCCCACTGCTGGCGAGGTTGCAGGTGCGGGAACTGTTGATACTGGACTACCGTCTGTTGCTTCGGTAGCCATCGCACCTTCTCCCTGCTGTGGTAGCAAGAGGCTAGACGCACCCACTGAAATGGCCAAGCCAATCATGGCAGCGCTTCTGCCCACCCGAAGATTGCCCTCGCTTGGCAATGACTTCAGGTTTTCTTCCGCTGCACGATCAAGGAAGGCACAGGCGGGAATTGGCTTAACCTTTTGCGTCAATACTCGTTTCAAAGAACGACCTCCTGTGATGACTAGCGCTTAACTTTCCCCGATTTATGCTGTCTAACTTACCAGTCTATGACTTGGATCGTTAGGAAAATTGATCTGGATCACTGACAGTAAATATTACTTAGGTCAGATTACCCTGGTTTCTGAATTTAGACAAGATTACACAACTAGGCAATCTTTAAATAGCCTCTAGAGCCAGCCATAGCCTATTGTTTGGCTGCATTCGAGCCAACAACAGCCGCGCTCTTGCTAACGGGTCAGAAACAGTTGTAACCCCAATCCTTTTGTAGCATTTTACACATATCCTTTCTTCCCAACCCCTTGGTTGCCGAAGAACGACTTGGGAAAAGAATATCTTTTTGCTGCGTGGGTGTAGGAACATCTTGCGTATCTAACAACCAGTGACTCGTGAGAGAACAGAAGCGACTTTAGGCCAATTTATCGGAAAACAACATCCGTAGAATTACGTATGCCCCAGATTGCAGTTGCTAATTGCCGTTGGCAGTAAAAAGCTAAAAAGCTTGATATTGCAACCTACTACATCCCGGCCTCGTTTTACTCAGGGTGGTTCAAAATGAATAATATCTATCAATCGAGGTGGGGCTGGCAACCGGGAGCGCCATATAAATTTCTTATCATAGCGACAGCAGTCCCGGAGTAGATAACTGGATGCTGTTGAGGTAATTTTAGTAGAAAAATAGCCATTTCTCCCTCGTCTCTACAATCAAAGCGTCCCCCGATTGATCTGGGGCTTTAAAAAAATTAGCCGGATACAATACAGGGAACGAACTTATTCTAAATAGCCGAGTTGCCGTCTCGCTTCAAATAAACCTGCTGCTACACTTACCGAGAGGTTCAAGCTGCGGACACCAGGCTGACTCATGGGAATATACACAGTTTCAGCGCAAGCTTTCAATACATCTGACGGGAGTCCCTCTGTTTCGCTACCAAATAGCAGCCAGTCATCGGGAAGAAATTGAAATTTTACATAACTGCATCGTCCAGAAGTGCTGAAACCGATCCAACGTCCGCCGCGTTGGTGATGAAATGCCTGAAAGTCTTGTAGGGAGGGGTGATAGCGCCAGTTAACATAAGGCCAATAGTCTAAACCAGCACGTTTGAGATAGCGATCGCTAATTTCAAAGCCCAGGGGACCTACTAAATGTAACTCCGTGCGGGTGGCAGCACAAGTACGGGCGATATTGCCGGTGTTTGGCGGAATTTGCGGGTTAATTAACACAATCTGCCCCATAAAATCTCGAAATTTCCTTAATTACACACAAAAGCGCCGGTGGCTAATCGTCTCCAGCATCCCAAAATCTACCTAAAGATAGAGGGAAAGTATATAATTATCTAATATAAGAATTAGGGATAAGATTGATTAAATATTTTGATGCGCCAAGCGGGATGGGGCAGGGGAGATAGGGAGATAGGGAGATGGGGAGATGGGGAGATGGGGAGATGGGGAGATGGGGAGATGGGGAGATAGGGAGATGGGGAGATGGGGAGATGGGGAGAATAGAGATTCAAATGCCCACCTGCCCCTCTACCCACCTGCTCGAATTAGGCCGCCAGCTGGCATAATTTATCTTCGAGTTCAATTTCCTGGAGGAGCGCTGCTTTAATCGCTTGAATAATAATACTCTGACAGTCTTCGCCGCTTGCGTGCAGTTTTAACCACTGTTGAGCGGTGTTGCCTTCCCGGAGTATTTTTTTCAGGGGTGACAGGAAGCAGCTAAAACCTTGTGCTTTGGCAAGGGGCCAGACTTGGTGGTAAACTTCTTCAATCCAGTCGCGGGCGAGGAGGGTTCTGCCGTCTTGCCAATGTTTGAGTTGGGCGTCGAGACTATTTCTTGCCGCAGCATCTTCGTTAGCATCGGTAATAGCGAGCAAATCTGCGGCGGAAAACTGACTTTGTTCTAGGGGGTCTAAACTGCGATCGCCAATCAACTGTACCAGACGCGCTTCTAAAAATGCGGTGACGGCAAGCAAGGCAATCGGGTCTACAATCAAATCGCAGATTCTCAACTCCAAACGGTTGAGGTCGTAAGGACGACGGTTCCCATTCGGTCGCACTGATGACCAAAGGTGACGCACGTTTTGCATCTTCTTGGCGTCTAGTTGTTGCTCAGTCCACCGGATAAAATGGGCGTGGCTTTCAAATAAGGGGACGTGAGCGGGTGTTTTGGGGAAAACGCCCCAGCGAGTCGAATGATATCCAGTAGCGCGACCATCGAGAAAGGGAGAAGAAGCACTGAGGGCGAGGAACAAGGGTGCTTCGACGCGGATGAGACGAATCGCGCGCATCAGTAATTCCGGATCGTTGATACCGATATTGATGTGGACGCTGGCGGTAACGACGTTAGTGCCGTAGGTATTTTCGATGTAAGTGTGATAAGGATTGTTGGGGTCGGAACGGTAGAAGATATCGCTTCTACCCAAAGACAAAGAACTCCCCGGAATTAGGGTATAGTCTCCCAATCGCTTTAAGTAGGCGCGCAGTCGCTGTCTAGGACGCACTAAAGCACAGAGCAAACGATCGTAACAACACAGGGGTGCGGTTGTATATTCCACGTTGCGGCTATCTGGCTCATATACAAATCCATCCAAATCTGCCACAATCCGATCCGAGAGTCCGACAATTTCCCCTTGGGGGGTGCCGGTGTACATCTCTATTTCAAAGCCTTTCGATAACAGCACGGTTTTGTCCTTTAATCGGTAATGGCGTTCCCAGGCAGAGCGGTGGGAACGAGGGTAATTGGTAATGGAGACCCACTACCTTCTGCCAAACTGTATCGAGAAAAACAAAATCCATCCTCTGCCAATAGTTTGGCACTAAAGTCGGTACTGGCGATAGACCTCGCTGGCGGCACGATGGAGTAAAGAGTGGCGATAAACTAAGGAGTTCATATCGTCAGCATAGCCGCCGCCGATGACGCAGGCGACGGGATAACCTGCGGCGATACAGGTAGTCAAAACTTGCATCTCGCGGCGGAAGATGCCCCTGTCTGTGAGGGATAATTTTCCCAAGCGATCGCCCACATGGGGGTCAACTCCTGCATCATACAATACTATATCGGGTTTGACTTTTGACAGCAAATCTGGTAGGTAATTTGCCAAAGTTTGTAAGTATTCATCGTCTTCCATTCCTTCTGTGAGGGGAACATCTAAATCGCTGTTTTGTTTGGTACCGGGAAAGTTGACTTGGCAATGCATTGAGAAAGTGAAGACGCTTTCGTCGTTTTGGAAGATAAAGGCAGTACCGTCGCCTTGGTGTACGTCTAAATCGACGATGAGGATTTTTTGGACGAGGTTGAGATGTTGGAGGAGACGGGATGCGATCGCTAAATCGTTGAAAATACAAAAACCAGAACCATAACTGGGGAAGGCGTGATGGGTTCCACCGGCGGTATTGCAGGCTAAACCGCACTTTAGTGCCAGTTGCGCTGTCAATATTGTACCGCCAACGGCGACGCAGGTACGATTCGCCAAAGCGGGAGTCCAGGGTAAACCGATGCGTCGTTGTGCTTTAGGTTCGAGGGTGCCTTCGCAGTAAGCTTGGACGTATTCCGGAGTATGGACTAATTCTATCCAGTCTTGCGGGGGACGAAAGGGGGTGTGGAATTGTTCTCGATGGGCGACGCCATCGGATAAAAGTAATTCATAAAGTAGCCGAAATTTGGGCATGGGGAAGCGATGACCTTCCGGGAGGGGTGCGACGTAGTCGGGATGGTAGATAATTGGCAAGTCCATCGAGGAATTTTGGATTTTAGATGCGATCGCTGATTCATTCAATACTTACATCTGATAAGGTTAGCTCAGTCGTAACAGCCAGCTACTACTGAATCATCGCTGATTGCTTCATTCTGCACCAGTATTGTCAGAGGAATCTTCCATGATTTGGGTAAGGGTTGTGAATAAGCGATCGCAATTAGGAGACGCCTTGCGTACTTTAGCGACATTCAACAGCTTTAAAAGCTGTGAAGCATGTTTGCTCTTTTGATATTCACCTTTAGATTTTGTGTCGCTAGTAGCTGCTTTCAGACTAGGAGCCAATAAATCTTTATGAATTGTCTCTACATTCGTACTCTTGGGAATTGAATTTTCTTTAAATCCCTGACCATAAAAAATTTTTAGGGTATCAATGTCAGCAATAAACCATGCTTCCATTGCTTGAACCATTAAATGGCAATGATTATCATCTACACCGGGTGATTCCCAATTATCTCTAGACTTCAAATGTTCCCAAGGTGTTTTTTTCACTGGTGCTTCCGAGTCTACCAGCAATAGATTAAAAGCATCTCGATGATCTTCCAAAGCATTCTGGAAGTCACTGAAAGCACTATTGCGACTACCACAGATAATAATCTGCCACTTAATTCGCTTACTGCGTGCAATCTGAACTATGTCTTTCAGAGAACCGCTAAAGCCTTCGCTTATTCGAGCTTTTGTATCCTTTTTATCCCCACCACCTTCAACATAAATCTGAATTTCCTTTACCATCGATTTCCACCAATTTCACCCATTCTCCATATTACCCCCAACGAATACTTTTCCAGCCATTTTTTCAGTCTTTCAGGAGCAAGAAGATGCAAATGGCTTCCCATATCATCTCGATCGCATACCAGCACTGACTCAGGGGAAAGTGCAGAAACCAAAGCATCAGAATTAGTGGTAACAATTAATTGTGTCCGCTGAGATGCTTCGATTAACATTTCAGCAATAGTAGGCAGAATATCTGGATGTAAACCTATCTCCGGTTCTTCAATACAAATGAGTGGTGGTGGAGTTGGTTCTAGGAGTAATGCCATTAAGAATAAATAACGCAGTGTTCCATCTGAGAGACGGGTTGCAGGAATTGGTTGACTTAGACTTTCCTCACGAATAAATATTTGGACTGTACCTCCGTAAATCTTGGTTGTAAGTTCTTCTGCTGCATCGTAAAATTTTTTTAGCTTCTCTATGAGTTGTCTTGTTCCCAGTTGGTATTGTAAGTTGATTAAAACAAGTCCAACGTTACTCGCATCTTCTAGTAGAGGATGTTCGGGTAAGTCTGGTTTTTGAGGCATCCTGGGTTCTGAATCTCGTCCTATATGCCAGTCTCTATATAAAGCGATGCTGGAAAATTGATTGCCAATATATGTGAGTTCTGGATACTGTTCGGGGTCTTTTCTTTGAGACAAAACAGACTTATCTGGGATGAGATATTCTCGGCGTAGATGGCGTGGGCTGATGTCAGCTTTTACATTTAAAACTGGACGACCATTCTGATATCGGTAGTAAAAATAGACATCATTTTCACCTGGATATGGGTCTTCATTCTCTATCGCTTCATCTACCAGTTCCAGCCTTTGACCAGCTATTGTGAACCCAATAAGATAGCGTAGCGGCATATTTCCAGAGTTATCTAAGGTAGCTTCAATTTCAGATCGTGGAATGCCCCTTTCACCTTTCCAAAGGAAATCGCTAATGCCTCCTCCTTTACGAATCGGGACAGTTAAATCTGTAGGTGTTGCCTTCAGGAGTTTGATTGCTTCGATTAAATTCGATTTACCAGATGCGTTGGCGCCAATCAGCACATTCAGTGGCTGTAGTTCTATTGTTTCACCCTCACTTCCGTAGGATAGGAAGTTTTGTAGTCGCCGGGTGCGGATAAATCTTTTACCTTCCATCTTATCCTTATATTCCAAGCTGCTAACATTGTAATCGATACTGTAACTCTCCTAAAACTTATCAAAAATAAAATTTTGATATAGAGATGCGATCGCGCTTAAACCACTGTGAAAGAGCGATCGTATGATTCACGCTTGGAGAAATAAGAAAGCGATCGCATTCCTCTATCAACTATTCTCCCGATGCTTCCCTCTCCAGCACTTCCTGTAGTTGTGATGCCAGTAAAGGAAGATTATTTTGAATTGTTCTCCAAACTATCTCTGATTCTACCTGGAAGTATGCGTGAAAAATTACATTTCGCATATCTCCCATCAAACGCCAGGGTATTTGAGGATAGCGAGATTGTATATCACTGGGGATGTTTCTCGCCGCCTCACCGATAATGCCAAAGTCATAGAGTACAGCTTTAACAATTGTTCTGTTCGCAATGAAATCCTCAAACTCTATCCCTGCTGTCCGCTGCAAGATTTCGGTAATACATTCCAGAATATCTTGAATGCGAAGCCGCCAATCTCTAGAAGGCATGGATGACATCCTTTAGTACAGGTTCTCGCAAATGTTCCCTTAAAGCATCCTGGGTTCCCATATCTACAGAACATCCCAATATATCCTGTAAATAAAGCCTTACTGCGATAAATTCAAACAGTCCTACGGGTCGATTAAATTCTACTAAAAAGTCTACATCGCTATCTGGACGAGCTTCATCCCGTGCGACTGAACCAAACAAATTAAGGGATTTTACTCCCATTTCCTGCAACTGTTCTCGGTGTGCCGCTAGAATTGCCAATACCTCATCCCGTTTCATGGTTTGTTTCCCGAAATTAATTTAATATTACGGTAGCAGTTTCTATATCCTACAGTTTCAGATCGGCTTTAGCCACATCTTGCACCATTGTCCACACCCGCCAGAGAATATAGCGGATTGCAGGCGCATGAAGTACACCGAAGGAATGCAATAGCGGCTGCCATTTTTGCTGCCGCTATACTTGCCTTGCGCCAAAAGGCTGTACTTCACAAGGCTTGCAATCTGCTGTAAATTCTCTGGCTAATAGCGAAAGTCCATTGAAATGGACTAAAATCCGCTAAACAGTCCACTTAAGTGGACTTAAGCTATTAGCCTTGGACTTAAGTCCAAGGCGGGTTAAAAACACAGGTGCAATATCTGAAAACAGCAGTTTAGGTGGAGGAAGTAAGAAGAGCGATCGCATTAACTTCTCTTAACTGCAATCAGTCCAAATTATCCGGATCTATCCCCAACTCTCGCAATCGTTGAGCTAATTGTTCTACTCGTTGTTGAGCTTGTAGCGCCTGTTGTTGGGCTTGTAGCGCTCGTTGTGATTCCTGCTTCACTTGTTCTTCAGGGGTTAAATAACGCTTTCCCTGGGCGTCATACCAATACAACCACTCCCGCGTTACCCCAGAATAATTTCCCCTTTCATAACCAATTCCCAAACCAATTTCCGGCATCCACACTGGATTTCCTTGCTGTAACTCATACTTACCATTGACTAACTTATGGACTTCCAAACGCGGCTTGCGGCGACGACGGGAAGAATAAATGATATAATAAAGTATGCCTAAAACTTCATAGTCTGCTAATTTATCAGTGTATTCCTTCCGATAGGTTTGAGAAACAACTTCCAGCGCCAGACTTGGGACAACATTTTCATCCCACAATACATAACTGGGGCGTAACTCTTCATCGTAAAACCGTTCCACCCCTAAACTCAAGAAACCATCTGGGACAATGGAAGGTTTGTCGGGGTGATAATAAATACCCATATCAATGCCGAAAAACCAGTCCATGCGATCTGCCCAAAGTATGAGCAATATTGCCTTCAGTAACCCTGGTATTAATTCTTGCAGTTCGTTATCCACAGGTGTCTCATCAGAGTCGGGTAGTTCTTCGGCGGAGGGTAAGTACCTCGGCAGGTTGTAATCTAACATGGCGGCTTTCCCCAAAACTCATCTAAATTATAGCGTTGAGGAGAAGTTTTACAGTAGAAGTAAATTTGGTAGCAGCTTATGACTCAAATGAATCCCGATGGAATTACTGGAACAATTTCGATTACAGTGTTTCCTCAAGATAATGGGCAGTATGTTTGCGATATTTCGCCATCTTTGAGCGTTGGCGAAGCCTCTCCAAAGGAGACTCGCACTAAGGATTGCACCCGGTTTTACGGACAAACTAAAGAACATGCGATCGCTTGCGCTTTAGAAAGTTTAGCTGATGAATATCGTCAGAAAGCTGAAGATTGTCAAAATATAGATTCGCTCGCGGTGGAAAGATCGGACTCTGGAGAATCAATTCAAAAGCATTACCACGTGATTTTGCACTACGAACGAATTGCTAAGGATGAATCTAAGTTTGAGGCAATACACAATACAATTTTAGGAAATACGGTGGTTGAGAATGCCAAGATATCAGTAATTGAGATTTCTCCAGATATCGAAATTGATCCGTTAGAGCGAGGTTGGGATTAAGCGATCGCATTTCCATAAAACCAGAAACCAGACTTTTTAGAAAAGTCTGGTTTCTCGGGATGATCTAGCGACAAATTACGAGTTTTGCTTTCGAGGAAACACTTTGGTTAAATCAAGGGATAAATCGGGAAAACAGGGAAGCGCAATGCTCTGATTTGGCAAAACCAGACGCTTATTTAAATAATCAAATTTACCTCGTCTCAATTCAAATGGTTCGCTGCACACTTCCAGCCAATTATCGATTAAGTTGAAAATCCAATAATCAGGAATACCCGCTTCAGCATAAAGCGAGGTTTTAACATTTTTGTCGTAATCCAAAGAAGAATCTGCAATTTCAATCAATAGCAAAATGTCAGCGGGAGTCGGATGAGCAGATAAATAATCGTCGGAGCGATTTTTTACAACAGTAAAATCCGGTTATGGTTCGCTGTTGTAGGGTAAAACAATCGGAGATTGGCATTGCAGAGTTGCTCGTTCTGCTAACAGTATTGGTAATTCCCGCAACAATTTTCTAAGACAGGTTTCGTGGCGCGTACCTTTTACTGACATCTGTACAATCTCTCCGCGAATCAGTTCAACTCGGTCATCTTCATGGAAAAAGCCGATTTTTCCATGAAGATGATATTCTTCCAGGGTGAAGCGTTTAGCTTGAATTAGAGTCATAATTTTAACGGCTTCGCTGACGCAGTTATTCTGATTCTAGGTCAACTGAGCAGACAAGGTGTTATCGATGCAGAGAGAATAGGGATCTATTACCTTTTTCTCCCACCTGCCCGCCAAATTTGCTTAATCTTTGTTAATCTTTAACTGTGCGAACAAATCCAGGAGTCGCTTATGCAACGCATAACAGTTTGGCAGCAAGGTAGCACAAAGCAGGAGAATCCGAATAACTTTGCCATTATCAAACAATGGTTTGCCAGTCTCAACGGTCAGGAAATTACTTGGCGACAGCGACTGATTCCACCCACCGCTGATGTGGGAGAAATCGACTGGGAACCTCAGCGATTTGATGAATTGTTTCTGATATCTAACCCGGAAATTCGCGGGATTACCCTTTATTGGCGCAAACCTGATTCTCAGCAAGAACGCAGTACCACGCCGCATAAACTCGAATTGGACATGCTTCGCCAACAATTGTATATTTATCCCCAGTCACAAAGAGAGATTGTCATCCGGGTGGGTTTAAAAGAAGCGATTTATCAGAAATTTGAGTTAAACAATCCGCAAGTAGAATACAACCAAGAAGGTGAAGGTTGCATTCTGACGCTGCGGGATAACAACCAACTACTCGAGGTGAAAGTAACTTTCAGTCCAGAAAATTTACAGCAGTTCAAGCAACTAATGCCATAATTAAGAAAGGGGTGTATATGTTGAAAATACGGCGGCTTGACCGCAAATTTGCTTTTGCTCGTCTAGTACATTCCAGAGCGTGCCGTTTTCGATCAAAAAGCGCTGCCCTTTACTAGAAATGCGGACGCCGCGATAATTGTTAACAAAGCCTTGGATTTTGGTTTGAGTGAGAATGCGCTCGCGCTCCTCTCTCGCTACAGGTTCAGCCGTATATCGCGAAGGCATTTGGGTAAGTTCTTCCCAGCTTAATTCCCACAAATCGAGGGCTTTTTGATTGCCGTAATTAAAAATAGGATCGGGTTCGGTGCCGTGGGAAACTAGGACAAAGGGCGCTAAAAATAGCTCGCGGGCAATTTCTGCTGCTCCATCGCTGCTATTTTCAAGTAAAGTTTTGCCCGTCCAATGCTGAAAACTGTGCCACAGACGCAAACTGTGCCGGATAACACGTTCCTGTTGCCAAGGAAGTTGTTCCATAATTTTAGATATAATTCGCTTAATAATTTTAATTGCTTTGGCAATGACTTGAGCCTGGTTACAAGGAAAAAGAACCAAGTTACAGGGGCAGCAGCAATATGTTTGCCGTCTTCAAGAAACAGGTAGAACTAGAAAAAGACATAGCAACTTTTGGATAGGTATATATGGTGAAAACTGGCTAATAGCTTTTTATCAATGCCAGTTGTGGGTAGAGGAAATGCTTTGTTCTATTCGCAATAAAAAGCCCTTTTATCAACGAGGTTTGAGAGCCATAAAGCTTATACAGCAACCTAGGAAAGCGACGAAGTCGCCCCCTGAAGATCATATTGACAAACTGGAGAAGAATCAGCTGGAAGAAGACTATTAAGATAAATTTCTTGCTTCAGTTCAACCACCAATAGAGGGTCACACCCCCTAACAAAATAGATTGCTCAAGCCTTCAGCTTGCTGATCGCGCCTTCAGCCATCTGGGATTAGTCGCTGGAATAATCGATGAAATAGGGATAAGCTAAGACGCATTTAAATTGCTGGTTGAGACTGACGCGGGGACGGGGGGACACGGAGACGCGGAGAGGGTTTGACGGTTTGTTTCCTAACTGAATAATATGCAATTTAGATGCACAACAGCTTAGTATAAATCATTAATGAACTCGTTACACCATCTCAAGGGAGCAAGGAGGCATGGCGACGGTAGTTGTCTGTTTCATGACTCAAGCCTTAATGTGAAATGTTTGCCATGCCTGGATTATACCTTTATTGCTTCTCGATTTTCGTTTAAGTCCCGTTAGGGGTTTTGCCTCATCGGAGATTCCTCACAATTTTTCTAATTTCCAGAGAGACAGAGTGCCCTCAAAAACTGGAGCTATCTTGACTTTATGCTCTTTTTTTATTCCATCTTGCAATTCCTTGGAAGGACAGAATAAAAATACATCGCTGAAACCATCAGGAATTCTTGAGATATTTTGTTCAACTACTAACTGAAGTCGAACTTTAGGTTCTAGAAAATCAATAATAGACCATACATGAGTCCTAGACGACCAATTATAATCATCAACAACGATCACAAGTGGATATTTAGTTTGATTCACAATCCTAGCTATTGGAATACTCTCGGAGCTGTAATACTTGTTCCACCAAGTTTCTGCTGGAGAAATAATCGCGCATGAGAGAACTCCACATGAAATTAGGGCAATCAGAGCAATCTGCCACAGCTTCTGTTGCCAAAACTTAGCAGATGCTGATGTTATTTTAGTGGCAAATAGATAAGCTACAGCTAAATGAATACCTAGATAAAACGCGATTAAATACCGATTATTAAGCGAGCGGATACCACCAAAAATTAGGTCTGGGAGTACTAGAGGGAGTGCTGAAACACCAATTAAGGTGAAGATAAACAACCCAATCCGTTTTGAACTATAACGCCAAACAAAATAGATTGAGTATCCAACCATAATTAAGATAACTCTTATGAGATAAATAGACCAGGTATTTTTAAAGCTACTGAAGTCGGTGTCAGTCTGGTAAGTAGGTATTAAATCAAGAAAAATCCGGCTCAAGTTTATTTCCCAATATGCCACCAAAGAAGGCAGTGGTATCGTCTTATTTTGCCATTCTATTGTTTTTGAAACTCGGTCATAGTTAGCCAAAATAAAAAAAAGCCAGGGCAGGAAAGTTAGCAATCCTACCGACGCAGCGATTAGATAAGCAACCAATACTTTACTCAGTCGAACACCTTCAATTGCAACCACATAGATGCCATGTGCTATGGCGACTAATGCAGACAGCGTGTGCGTATATATTGATAGGGACAAACTTGCTGCATAAAGTCCCCAACCAAGCACTGTGTTGACACGAATGACTCGTAGCAACACAGCGCAAGATAACAAGATAGTGACTGTTTGCAAACTATACATTCGTGCTTCCTGAGCGTATAGAACATGAAATGGTGATATAGCTATCAGTGCTACTGCTACCCAACCCACTAACGATGATTGAAATAATTCTAAACAAAGCCAATAGATGCAAGGGAATACTAGCAAGCTAATCAAGGCAGACAAACTTCTGAGCGCTGCTGCTGAACTGCCAAACCATTGGGCCCAAAATCTCGCTATCACGAAATATAGAGGTGCGTGTTTAGAATCCCATGTTGTTAACTCTTTTACGATATCAATGACACTCATTTCAGGGTCGGGGCGCTGATACTTGCGTAAATCAGAGATGGTAATTATTTGACCATTGAATGCTCCTTTATAATCTGTGTAACCAGAAATCTTATATATGGTCGCAATCTCATCATTCCAGAAGACTTTTCTGTCAAGGTTGACGAAGCGGAAAAATATGCCCATTAATAGCACGATAATTATAAAAAAATGCAACCAACGTGGGGTGATTTTTCCGTTTCGAGTCATCTTAACTTTCCTTAAATGTGGATGTTTATTCAATCCAATTTCTTCAGCTATAATTCCTTATTCTTGGAGTAAAGATAGCAGCGTTCCTTCATAGGAGCGGATGGTGCTTTTGGCTGTTTAAATTCGGGAGGGTCAGACCGGATGCTTCTCACTTGAGAAGGGTGACGCTCCGCTTCTCCACGTCTCCCCGTCTGGGCGTCTTCTGGGTCATGGCAAAGAACAGCCATGACCCATTACCTATTTCCTATTACCTATGATTGAGTTTGGCGACGCGGTTGGGTGCGTTGCACGGGTTGAGTTTGGCGACGGGGTTGGGTAGTGGTGCGCTGTACTGGTTGGGTTTGGCGACGCTGCTGAGTCCCGAAGCGTTGCACGGGTTGAGTTTGGCGACGGGGTTGGGTAGTGGTGCGCTGTACTGGTTGGGTTTGGCGTCGCTGCTGAGTCCCGAAGCGTTGTACTGGTTGAGTTTGGCGACGGGGTTGGGTAGTGGTGCGCTGTACTGGTTGGGTTTGGCGTCGCTGCTGAGTCCCGAAGCGTTGTACTGGTTGAGTTTGGCGACGGGGTTGGGTAGTGGTGCGCCGACGTATGGGGGTTCTACGTTCGCTATTTTGACGCGGACGTGAAGGACGTTCGGGTTCGCTGGCGGTTGCTCCTTCTTTTACCACATAAGGCGAGGCGATCGCATTTGCTTGTCCGGTGCTGACCAATGCTTGGTAAATTAAAGCAGCGACTTCGGCTCTGGTTGCTACTCGCCGGGGATTGAGAAATCTGACGTTGGGATAGCTGACGACTAATCCTTTTTCGGTAGCAGCTGCGATCGCTCTTTGTTCTTCTGCGGCAATTGTACCGGCATCGCGATAAACGCGCAGAATTCGATCGGGAGAACCGCTGGGAGTCAAACCAAGTCCCCGCGCCAATGCTACCAAAACATCCAAACGCGAGACATTTTGGTCGGGGTTGAAACTGCGGCTGTTGGGAGAACCTAAAAAGCCCATTTCGTAAGCATCCGAGATGGCGGGATACGCCCAGTGATTCGTTGCCAAGTCTCTAAACGTCGCCATCTCGCGGGTTTTGTTGCGATCGAAGGCTTTGCTAATAATTGTGGCAAGTTCGGCGCGGGTTACCGGATCGTTGGGACGAAATGCACCATCGGGATATCCTTGCAACAATCCCCTTCCCACTAACTGACCGATAAAGTTTCTCGCCCAGTAATTGGCGGGTACGTCGGGAAAGCTAATCTCGACTTCCGGGACGGGTTCTGGGGTGGGTGCTGGCGTCGGTGCGGTTTGTGCGGGTTCTGGTGCGCTTGCTAGTACGGAACTGACATCGTAAACCGAACCATTCCCCACTTCTACGTTAATTACCCGACTTTCCCTTCCCGGTATCGTCGTTAGGGTTGCAGGCAGATCCGAACCGAAAACGACGCTGGCGCCGCTGCTGAGGTTGCCGGGATATACGCTGGTTTGGGGCGGTACGGGTAAGCCAGCGACTTGATACCAAGTCAAGTTTATATCCTGCAAGTTGGCGAGGAAGAGGACTTGTTCCGTACCGGCATTGGTGCCGTTAATTTGGGTGAAGTAGTCGTAAGTTGTCGTACCTGGGTCGATGAGTCCGTCGGCGTTGATATCGATGCCGTAGACGGTTCGCACGACGCGGGTGGCTGTGGGGCGGTTGCCCAATATTAAGTTTACTGCTGCGTTGGCGAGCAATACTTCAAACTCGCTGTAGCCGATGAGGCGATTTTGGAAATCATATAGGCGCACGACGATGCGATCGCCTGGATTCATCCCCCGTCTAAATGTCGCCCGTTGATTGAGTCGATATCGATAATCCCCGATAAACCTTTCGGGTGCATAGCCATCGTTACGTTTGACTTTGAGCGAGACTCTAGCAATGATTTCCGATAGGGTTCCAGAGGGTTGCCGAATTGCGAGGCTAAAACTTTCTTGTCCAAGAGCAGGGGTTGGCACAACCGGCGTCTGAATGCGGTTGTTGGGAGCTACTGGGGGTGGAGTGGCGGGTGCTGTTACCTCGCTTGCAGGTTCTGTTGCTGTTGTCGCTGGTGGTGTCGGACGCGAGGTGCGACGATTCGTTGTTCTGGGATTTTCCCTGGGGTTTGGTTGTTCTGCGGTTGGCGGCGTTGCACCATCAGCGAGTTGTTGCGTTGCGGCTGCATCTAGTTTGACTAGGGAACCTGATAAATTGGTGCGATAGATCCAACGTTGGCGATCGCTGGCAACGGTAACTTGCCATCCGGGAACCAGTGCTTGGGAACAAGCTATCCCAGGATTTCCCAAACCCAAACAACCATCCGACCAAGTTTTCTGTTCTACTTCCACTACGCGCAAGTCGGAAGTTTGCAATCCCGTCTGCTGGGCTAAATTCTCTAAAATTGCCTTCGTTACAGGTTCCGGCAATTGAACCTTATTTTCTTCTGTTGGTCTGCGAGTCGGTTGATTTTGTCTGCTGGGCGTTCGAGACGGTTGGTTTTGTCTGGTGCTTCTTCTAGTCGGTTCTTGGGTTATGGTGCGTTCGCGCAGCGTGGCTAAAGCCGTATCGATTGTAGCTGGTGAAACTTGCTCCTGGGCCCCCCTGCTTTTCTGCTCTACCTGCGAGGTACTACCACTGGCGGAAGTGGGTGTGATCGCTGCGATCGCCACACCCAGCGCTGCAAAAGTAACTCTGCCAATTACACCAAAGATACCTTGATTCATAAGCTTTTACCCCCTCCCGGTATGGCTAGAGCAACGTTGACTGCTTGCAGAACGGTTCTGAAGATTTGATTTTAGGTGAAACGATACTACGATATTCAAAAATAGATTAAGAATCTTAACAGAAAATTGTGACTACTCAGCAACTAGCCACAACCACCCCGTTAGAAAAGCGCACCTGGTCTTGGCGAGGCCACAAAATACTGTACACCGTCAAGGGTACGGGACTCCCCCTCGTGTTGATTCATGGTTTTGGCGCGTCTATGGGACATTGGCGGAAAAACATCCCTGCCCTTGCAGAAGGCGGCTATCGGGTATTTGCCCTCGATTTACTCGGTTTCGGCGGTTCGGATAAACCTGCGTTGGATTATACGCTGGATTTATGGGCAGAACTGCTCAAAGATTTCTGGAGCGAACAGATCCAAGAACCCGCCGTATTTGTCGGTAACTCGATTGGTGGGTTACTCAGTTTGATGGTAGTCGCCCATCATCCAGAAATTGCGGCGGGTGCAATTCTACTCAACTGCGCCGGAGGACTCAACCATCGCCCCCACGAGTTAAACTTACCGTTGCGGTTGGTGATGGGAGCGTTTACTAAAGTGGTGCAAAGTCAGCTAGTAGGGCCAATCTTGTTTAACAGCATCCGCCAGAAACACCGCATCCGCAACACCCTGCTCCAGGTTTACCGCAACTCGGAAGCTATTACCGACGAACTGGTAGATATGCTTTATGCGCCTTCCTGCGACCCAGGGGCGCAGAAAGTTTTTGCTTCCATTCTGACCGCACCCCCAGGGCCGACAATTGCAGAATTACTGCCCAAAGTCAGGCATCCCGTTCTGGTACTTTGGGGAGCAGATGACCCTTGGACCCCCGTGACTGGAGCGAAGATTTTCCAAGAGCGGAACGAGAACGGCGAACCGATAGAATTTATCTCGATTCCCAATACAGGTCACTGTCCCCACGACGAGCGCCCCGACGTGGTGAATCCGTTGATGTTGGATTGGTTGGGTAAATCATTGTAGTAGCACAGCATCTGTCAGTTGCGGCACAAAGCGAAATGATACAGACGCCGTGCCCCCACCCCGCTGATTGTAGTAGCACAGCATCAGTCAGTTGCGCCACAAAGCGAAATGATACAGACGCCGTGCCCCCACCCCGTTGATTGTAGGGGCACGGCATCCACAAATTGCGACACAAAGCGAAAACATAAAGACGCCGTGCCCCCACCCCGTTGATTGTAGGGGGCAGGGCATCATACCAAATCCCCTTCCATAACCCCCTTTGAAATAAACCGCGTTAGCGTTCGCGCAGCGGCGCGGATGCGCAAGAGCGATTCAAGGGTAGCGAATTAGAGAACAACAGGAAGAAGATAAAACAGGTAGTCAACCCAGATTTCGTATCAGTCAGTTTTGACACCAGGCGAAATGATGCCGATGCCGTGTCCCCCACCCCGTTGATTGTAGTAGCACAGCATCCACAAATTGCGCCACAAAACCAAATGATACAGATGCCGTGTCCCTACGCCGCGATTAATCGTTCCATTCCCCTTGCACGACAAACGCCGCCCAGTAATAAGGTGCTTTCCCTTGTTCGCTTTGCCACATTTATAACTGCGCCGCTCTCAGTGCTTGTACGGTATTTAATTTTTTTTGTAACATTTGTTGGTAATATTTCTGCATCAACTGGGACGTTGCCGCATCGTTGACGCTCCACAAACTGACGACGACTCGCTTTGCTCGTGCATACATAAAGCCTCTTGTCAAGCCAATCAGTCCTTCTCCTTGCACTTCTTTACCAATGCCGGTTTTGCAGGCGCTGAGGACGACGAGTTCGGCTCCCAGGTTGAGGTTAAAGATATCGTGGAGGCGCAGGAAGCCATCGGTACTGACGCCGGTTGGCTCGAATTGGGAAAGCGCTACGCCGGATAATTCGGGATGGTCTTCGTTGACGCAGCCGTGGGTGGCGAAATGTACGATTTGATACTGGGATAAGTCCGCGCGGGTGGCATTGGCGCGGGAAGCATCGAAGCCTAAGGCGGCAAAGCGCTTCGCCCCAGGTGCGAGGGCGAGAATATTATCGGCTTCCTTACCGCTAAATTCTAGGCGATCGAGGCTTTCGCAGGCACGCATAACGGCTGTTTTGGAGTCTGTGGCAGTTTGCTGCTGGTTTTGGGCAGAAGGGAAGCGGGGGTGATCGCGGGTAAAAACGGGGTCGGCGATCGCTGCGAGAATTTTAGCCGCCTGTGGGCGGTCTTTGACTTGGTTGCGTAAGACGGCGAGGGTAGAAGCGGAGGGGAGGGAGACGACTTCGTTTTGGACGAGGAGAGGGGTGTAGGAGGACGCGGGGACGCGGGGAGGGGGAGACGCGGGGAGGGAGGGAGTTGGTTGACTGTTGGCGGGGACAGGCAACGCGGCGAAGGGGATATATTGCAAGATGCCGTCGCTGACTACGAGTAAGCGTTTGTTGCCGAGTTGATTGGCGACGGGGGTTAAGATTAATTGACTCAGTTTGGCTGCACTGGTGGCAATTTCTGACTCATCTGGGTTGGCATCGGTTAAAACTTGGCGGAATTCCTTTGCCGCAGCTTCAATGTCAGCGCGTTTGGGGAGTTAGTAGCTAGTGAAGCCGGTTTTGGTAACTGCCCACAAATAGCTGCGTTCTTTGCCGAGGGAGTATGTCAGCAGCAGGGTGTCGTCGTCGAGTACTTGTTGTTGAATTTGGGGTAGGGTGAGGGTGAAGGCTCCTGGTTGCGAGATGGCAGCATAGGCGGGGCTTTTGACTCGGATTTGCGCTTGCACTTGGTCGAGTTGGGTGATGAGATTTTCGATTCGTTGTTTGATTTCGGTTAATTGTTTTTCTGTATACGAACCTTCTAGGAGTTTGATGCGGCTTTGTTCTGCGGCGTTGAGTTGCTGTTGCAAGTTGCGTTCTTGCTCTCGCAATCGGGGGTCTGCGCCAGCGCCGATGTTAACGTTAGCTTCGGCGAGGAGTTCTAGGAGACTGCGGGCTTTAGAGCGTTCTGAAATGTGCAGTGCAAGAGCGTCGTAACCTTTGGAGGGCTTGGTTTTGTGCAACTGCATTAGCAAGTCGATGTAGAACTGGTAATAACCTTGTACGGTGGCAAAGTAAGAGGCGCAAAGTTGTTGGCTTGCTATTTTGGTGCGGAGTTCTTCAATGATTTTGATGGCAGCTTGAATCTGAGTCAGCGCTTCGTTTAGATTGCCTCGCTTGCGTTCAACTGAGGCGATATTGCCAAGGTTGGCAGCTTCCCCTGCCTTGTTGCCCACTGCACGGGATAGGGGCAATGATTGGTTGTAGAACTCTAGCGCCTTTTGCTTTTCTGCCAAATCTAAGTAGACTCTGCCGATGTAGTTGAGGGTAGCAGCTTCCCCTGCCTTGTCACCCACCTGACGACTTTGGGGTAACGATTGGTTGTAGAACTCTAGCGCCTTTTGCTTTTCTCCCAAATCTGAGTAGACTCTGCCGATGTAGTTGAGGGTGGCAGCTTCCCCTGCCTTGTCACCGACTTCTCGATAAAGTGACAGTGCCTCTTCCCATTTTGCGATCACTCCAAGCAAAGATTCCACTGTTCTTTGCCTATACAGCTGCATTCCCTCTTGAAAAGCGCGTTCAGCAGAGGCGCGAGTTTCCTCTTGCGAGGTAGCTGCTGGCTGTTGGGCAATCCTCGATTCTCCCCGCTCAAGGGAGAATTGTGTAGGTATCCCAGCGACGGACTCTGATAACAACAGAATACCGATGAATAAGACTAAACTCTTCGGGACGATGCCCAGAAACCATACTAACTGGTGTAATCGGAAGGCCGATTTCTGCCCCGCGTCGGTTTGAAGAAGTTGAGCCATCGCTGCACCTGCGCCTTGTTGACTCTGGTTTTATTCCTGCTGTTGCTACTTATATCTGAGCGCGTGGAAGTTATGCAGGTTTTGGGATTAAACTGCTTAATAAACCGCGAAGACGCAAAGGACACAAAGAAGAAGAGGAAGAAGATAAGGATGGTTGCCTTTGCTGGATTTAGTATAAGATGTGCGCTCGCTCTCTTTCCTGGGCATTCTAATACAAACTCAACAGGAATCCTACAATGCCCTATCAAAACATCACAGGCACGCTTTCGGAAACCGACATCCAAGAAATCAAAGCCGCACTGGCGATTATTGAGGAAAAACTTCCTTTCCTCATTACCCTGACCGCAGAAGAACGACGCAAACTCTATAAAATGGGCGATAAAAGCCTTGCTTTTGTCAACAACAGTCTCACTGCTGCTCAATCTAACCCCGATATCCTCCCGGCAAGTTTTGACCTCGATGAATTCCAGCGCGACTATCAACTTGCTACTTCTCTCACCGATATCTTCTACCGCATCCAACAACTGACTGAAAAAGTAGACGATACCCGCATGGCAGTCAGCAGCGAAGCCATGAGCAGCAGTTTAACGGTTTACAATTACGTCAAGACAGCGGCGAAAATCACCCCCGGACTTAAAATTATCGCCGAACAGTTAGGCGAACGCTTTAAGGCGATTCGCACTAAAGCTACCAAGGTTAATACTGCCGCTTAGGATGTGTATGCACTCGTTGATGAGATTCTAGATCTCATTAACGAGTCTGGGAAACTCACCCGCGAGTCTTTTCATCTCATCCACAAGTCTGGGAAACTCACCCGCGAGTCTTTTTATCTCATCCACAAGTCTGGGAAACTCGCTCTCGCAGCTGGGGAACTGATGAGTGGTTCTTGGAACTTAATCCCTCAGAAAATTAATATCAATTTTATTTTGTTAATTCAGATCTTGCACCAATCTCATAGCCCGCCCGGAAATTTATTTCCGGGCTAATAGCGAAAGTCCATTTTAATGGACTGAAAGCCTTTAATCATAAGTATTTAGTCCACTTAAGTGGACTTATGCTAAAAGCCCTTGGAATTTATTCCCTGGCGGGGTAATGCCACAAGAGCAACATCTCAATTAATCTAAGTTAGAGTCGATAAACTCTAACTTAGAAACCGGGTTTTTGGCTAATTATTCAAGGGCGCAGATCGATCGATTTTCCGCAACAGCGTCCCTGGCGCTACCACTCCTTCTACCGTGCCTATTCCTACTAAACCATCGCGCGATCGCGTAGCGTGCCGGAGGCATATCGCACCCTCACCATCCCCCCACGATTCCCCGTCGCAGCAACACTCCCCAACACCGTCCCATCCTCTAAACTTGCCAACCCTTTTGCATCAAATCCACCCTACCATAAAGTTGCTCGATTTCCTGTCACTTCAGTTACCACTACATTAGCCGTCGGACGTGGATTATTAATCAAATATAGCGGTTGTCTTTCATAGCCGCTGCCCACTTTCACTTCATAAATAGGACCTCCATTACGTAAGCTGTCGCGTTCTCAAAATTGCTATTTTATTGCCACATATATTGATTCAAACGGTAAGTAAAAGCGCCTGCTTCGAAACCATTCAAACGTTCATATATTGCGAATTTATTTGGAGCATTTGCCGCTAATACAACACCTTTTGCAACGCCCGTCCGATATCCTTTAATAAAGTCTTCCCGCGAAAGATTCAGGCGTGATAGCCACATTTCTTGATAAGCTTTCTCTTCCGGAGAGGTGCGGATATTCTTGCCGCCATCGCGGGAACGCACCCGTCGATCTCGCGTCGCACCTCCAGAAAAACAACTATCGAGAACAACCGTAAGATTTTCACTCTTTACCGCCGACATCAACAAAAATAAAGTGTGTCCCATAATATCTTTAACCACCCCACCTTGTGCAGGATAGCCAGTCGGTAAGTTACCATCAACCGGAACAAAAGTACCGTTTAATCCGCTATTATCCGTCGTATACCTAACAACAATCAGGTCTGGATCGAAAATGCGAGAACCATGTCCTGAATAGTGATATACAACCACATCTCCCGGCTTCGCTTGCTTAATCAAATGTTCTTCAAATACCTGTAAAATACCTTCACGAGTGGCTTGTCGCTCGGTTAAAATTAGAAGATATTTCGGATTAAAACCAAAGCGGTGAATCAAAAGCAACCGCTGCAATTCCACATGATTCACACAGCCGCGCAAGGGGTGTGAGGGATAGCTATTAATGCCGACCAGTAAAGCCAGTTTGCGCGGGGTAATTTGAGCCAAAACCTTGCCGTAGCTATCAGCTTGTCGTTGCAAGTTAAGCTGACTGAATCCCACAGTTGCCAGTGCAGAACCAGCCAATTGGAAGAACTGACGACGAGAGAGGCGGGACATGATAGTTCTCTCTATAACTGCTTGTTCGGTATTTTATCTCAATTGATGAGAGCGTTAGATGTCCAGAAAGCAAACATCTAGAAACCCGGTTTCGCAAAGAAAGTGGGTTTTTTATCCCACGTTGCGTTCATGCATAGTAGGGGCGGGTTTAAAGAGTCGCTACCCATAAAACCCGCCCTGCAATAAATTGCAGGGCTAATAGGCAAAGTCCACTTAAGTGGACTCGAAAGATTTCTTTAGTCTACTTAAGTGGACTTTGGCTACTCGCTGTGGGATTTTAATCTCCGGGCGGGCTGGCACTGGCGGGCTGGTAAGGAAAGCGTCAATCAGACTCCTGAGAAAATGTGGGTAACGACAAGCCCTAAAGGGCTGGGGAGTGTCAAGCTTGTCTGCTATTTTTGAACGCAACTAAGTGTCTCGCAGATGTCGCTCTCAATTGTCTTATGCGAGTAAAACAACCAGGAACAAAAAGACGACAACTGATAGGCCGGATTCAACAAAAAGTTCTAAACTAAAATCGCGGTGCATAATGTTCCCCCTTATGCTGTGGAGTCAGACAATTTCGTTTTTCTGAAAAAGGACTACAGGACAATCCGCAGGTATTCCCGACCGTCTTGACAAATCGAAATATATCTGCAACTCTCGCAATAGAGGCCAGCCTATACCCGTCGGGAGATTTCTGCTAAACTTAGCTCTTTAACTGTTGCTTGAAGAGGACGCTCGCTTTGCGGGGACACAATGACACGGGGACACCCCATGATAAGAGTCAGGGGATTCTAACTTGGAAGACGAAGCGGAGAATGAGAGACGCGGTAACGCGGTGACTGTGATTAAAAACTCCCCGCGTCTCCGGGTCCGGGCGTCCCCGTGTCTTCTTGGTCAGTTCCAGACCCGATCAAATCTAAAATTGCCCGTTGAGTTTGTATTTTCTGCCCAGAGCGATTTGCCCCAGGAGCAAGGTATGAAAAAACCGATTCGCATTTTGTTGCAGACGACGATTCCCACAACGGAAGATGACTGGAGCATCGGGCGTTTTTCGATGTTACGCGAGTATCTGGCATCGGTACAAGACGAGGGGGGAAATCATATATTTGAGGTAACCGCACGCGATCGCACATCCGACGCGGAAGGCAACGACCCCGTTTTAAGCAACCTCGGCGAGTCAGACTTTGACCAACTTTGGTTATTTGCCTTAGATGTAGGCGACGGTTTGACCGAAAAAGACCAAGCAGGAATCAGAGCATTTCGCCAACAAGGCAAAGGTATCCTCACCACGCGAGATCATCAAGATATGGGTTGCTCGATGTGCGGTTTAGGCGATATCGGCGATATGCACTATTTCCACACCAAGAACCCCGACCCCGACGAAACTCGCTGGGATCGCGATGACCCCTATACTAGTTATATTTCCTGGCCTAACTATCATTCAGGAGCCAACGGCGACTATCAAAAAATAATTCCCATCGACCCGATTCACCCAACCCTCAAAAATCCCAATTCCCCTACTGGAACGATCAAATTTTTCCCCACCCACCCCCACGAAGGCGGGATTGGCGTCCCTCCCGGAAATCCACAGGCGCAAGTCATTGCAATGGGTAAAAGTTTAGTCACAGGAAGAGATTTTAACCTCATCGTTGCGATTGACCATTACAAAGACGAACAAGATAATCTGCTGGGACGCACAGTTGCTCACGCCAGCTTCCATCATTTTGTCGATTACAACTGGGATATAGACAAAGGTTTTCCCAGCTTTGTAGACGAACCGGCAGGAAACGGGATGAAAAACGAACCCCGCGCCTTGGAAGATATTCAAACTTACGTGCGTAACGTGGCGCTGTGGCTAGCGGATGCAACCATCTAGAAAGCGGGAGAGGAAACTTTCTCCTCTCCCTACTTTTAATACAATTGACACAAATTGTTCACAAGACTGTCATAATTTGGTGTTAGTTTGAGATTATCTGCCTAGTAACATGCTTGCAGTCTGACTATGCCACCAGTTTTGTTATCTTTATCTTTGATTAGCCTGTTAACTTTATTTGGGTTAGCAGCGATCGCTTACCTATTTCCCTTCTACGATTCCCAAGAATAGCATCTTCTCAATACTCAACGTTATGCTCGATCCGGTTCTTGCCGCTATTCTTGAGCGTATACATTAAAAAATCCACTTTTTCTATCATTTCATCTACGGATTTTGGCGCACTCATAAACGTAATTGCAACGATACTAAACGAAACAGGCCATTGATGATATTCTACAGTTTCCACAAGTTGTTTTTGCACTCTTTCCACTACAATTTGCGATGGTTCGTACCCCGTTCCTGGCAGTAGGAGGGCAAATTCATCTCCACCTAGTCTGGCAATTATATCGGTTGCTCTAATATTCCCGTAAATAGTTTGAGCCACTTCTTGTAAAATCTTGTCACCAATTTTGTGTCCTAACTTATCGTTGACACCTTTAAAATTATCAATATCTATAAAAGCCAAGGTGATCGGATGTCCATACCTAGAGGATCTTTGAATTTCCAGGTTGGTTAATTCATCAAATAATCTTTGATTAGCGATGCCGGTTATCGAGTCAGTACGAGCGAGTTTTTTTTCGCGGTCGCGGGAACTTCGCAATTCGGATAAAAGATAAGTTGTGACTAAATAAAAGCCGAATCGAACGGCGGCGTTCCAATAAGGAATACCTGGATGAGAATGGGTTGATTGTCCGATTACTTCATTGGCGATAAACCAGGCGATCGCGCTGGCAATAGATATCCATATTCCCGCAGCTTCGCCCACGTACCAAGTTGTAAAAGAAATGGGAATTAAATAAAATATTGATAAAGAAACATCGGGAGAAATGAGGGCATCAATCCCTGCGATTAATAAAAGCAATAAAAGTCCTAAAGTTATCAAAACAAACTTGGACTGATTTTCTAGGTATTTGGTAAGACGCACGGCTAACTTCCCGATCAAATAGCAAGATAGTACAAATTTTAGCCCAAGAGTGCAAACGGGATAGGCTAAAAGCCTATCCCGCAATCATAAGTAACCTGAGTTCGATATCATATGATGTCCGGTTAATCACCCATAGTTAGGAATGACTCTGAGGGGGTGACACGGTGACTTGGGAGAGATTTTGATTCAGAGTAATTAGGCGGACATCATATCAGACAAGATTTTGGACCCAGTAGGGGCAGGGGATTAGATGGTGTTTTGATCTAAACCAAAGCCGTGCTACTAAGCTGCGGGAGCATTTAAATCCAATAAAGAGGCGGGCAATACGTCCCACCCCACAAGAAGAAGGGAAAATTTGGCTCTCAAATTAGGTGCTCTTGCAGCTTACTAGCTTGTCCTATTGAGACGAATTGGCGGGGAAAGCACCTGTTTGTACAGTCAGGTTGAGGCTTTGTCCGCTGCGACGCAGCCCCACTTGGAGATTATCGCCCACCTTTGTATTTTCAACGGCTCGTTGGACGGCGTCGGCGTCTTTAACGGATTGACCGTTGATTTGAGTCAGGACATCGCCAGAACGCAGTCCAGCACGGGCAGCGGGCGAATTGGGCATGACGCGAGCGATCAAAACGCCGCGATCTTCATTCACGGTCAAATTACTGTCGCGACTGTTGTTGATGTTTTGTTTCACTTCTGGGGTGAGGGTCACCATTTGAATTCCCAAGTAAGGATGTTCCACCCGACCTTTGGAGATTAACTGATTGGCGATGCGTTGGGCGGTATTGATGGGAATGGCAAAACCCAAACCTTGCGCCCCTTGGATAATAGCGGTATTAATCCCGATTACCTGACCCGCAGCGTTGAGCAATGGCCCGCCAGAATTGCCTGGATTAATCGCCGCATCGGTTTGGATAAAGCTAACGCGCTTATCGGGTACGCCCACTTGGGAGCCAGATCGACCCGTACCGCTGATAATGCCGGTGGTGACGGTATTATCCAGACCCAGGGGGTTGCCAATTGCGATCGCCCACTCACCCGGTCTCAACTGGTCGGAATTGCCCAAACGAGCCGTTGGCAGTCCATTAGCTTCAATTTTGATCGCCGCCACATCGGTCACCCGATCCACGCCTATAACCCTACCTTGGAAGGTACGACCATCCTTGAGGGTGACGTTAACCCGATCCGCACCATCCACAACGTGGGCGTTGGTGAGGATTTGACCGTTAGCACTGATAATAAAACCCGACCCCGTACCGCTTTCAACCCGCCGCCTGGGTTGTTGTGGCGTTGGGGAGCCAAAGAACTCCTGCATAGGGTCTTCCTCAAATTCCTCAGCCATTGGATTTCTCACCGTGCGGGAGGAGTTAATTCTTACCACGGCAGGCCCAACTTTGTCAACTACATTGGTGATGAAATTGGTATTGGTCGCGCCTGGGAGTCTGATGGGCGAGGAGTTAACCGTGGGAGGAAGCGGGGCTTGAGCTAGCTGAGAACTGGATAGATCCGCAGGACTTCGCATCGAAGTAAAATAGCTGCCAGCAAAAGTTACACCGGCTCCCAGCAGCATCAGGGATAGATATTTGATTGGAGTTGCCAATGAAAAAGCTTTGGGGCGAGGGGGCTTTTGGTCGGAAGATTTGACTGGGTGCAAGGAGTGCATTTTTAACACCTTGTATAAGGAACGGAAAACTCTGGCAGTCTAAGGATAGTAATAGAGTAGTAGCGCCTGATAGGGGTTTACCTCCCGCGAGGGTGAGCCACCTGAGAATACGCAGTCGGATAGGTGAAGCCTCACACTTTTAAAGATAAGAACTGAATATGACATGCTTGTTACAGAGGTGTCGCAGTTTTGTGGAGTTTCCAGCAAACGCTGGGTATCGGTACCCTGCCGCGCTTAAGTCATTATGCTCAAATCAGCAAGTAAACTGCCTCGATGGATATTTGTGGGGTTGGCGTTTCCCTTAATCGTTCTCAACGGCTGGCTAGGGCTGTTGGTGTTTCATTATTTCCAATCCATCATCGGCATCTTGGTCATCGCCACCATTTTATCTTTCCTGTTGGACTATCCAGTTGGGTTTCTCCGGCAGCGAGGAATGGAACGAACCCGTGCCGTTTTGTTGGTTGTCCTGTTCACTTTATTAATTTTGGGTGCTTTTGGCCTCACCTTAGCGCCCCTGCTGATCGATCAGCTTAACGGACTGATCGTGCGCCTTCCGAGTTGGATTGCTTCTGGCACCCAGCAACTCCAAGCCTTTCGCGACTGGGCGGCGGAGCGAAACCTGCCGATAAATATATTTGAGTTGGCTAGCCAAACAATTGGGCGCTTATCGAGTCAATTGCAGTCGCTGACGGGGCAAGGCATCAAATTTGTTCTCGATACTCTGGGTAGCGTCATCAACGTCATCTTGACAATTGTCTTGACTTTCTACCTGTTGTTGCACGGAGAGCGACTCTGGGACGGAATTTTCCAGTGGTTTCCCTCCACAGTCGGTTCGCAGATCCGGCAATCGTTGCGGCAGAATTTTCACAACTATTTTATCGGTCAAGCCACATTAGCCACCCTAATGGGGATTTCCTTGACCGTGGCATTTTCCATCCTCAAAGTTCCGTTTGGCCTACTTTTTGGTTTGGGAGTGGGATTGATGACGTTGATTCCTTTTGGTGGCGCAACTGGCATTAGCACCGTCAGTTTACTCATGGCCTTCCAAAACTTTTGGCTGGGGATTAAAGTTCTGATCGTCGCCAGTCTAATTGACCAGGCGATTGGCAATATTATTGCTCCCCGAATTTTAGGAGAAATTATCGGTCTAAATCCCGTTTGGGTTTTAGTTTCTTTGTTGCTAGGTGCCAAAGTTGGAGGATTGCTGGGTTTGTTAATTGCCGTGCCAATTGCTGGTTGTATCAACAGTATCGCCCAGAGCTTGTATGCGGCATTCAACCAAGAGCAGCCTGAAACCGAAACGTTATCTAAAGCAACCAATGTAGAACCTGGGAATCGAAATTTGGAAATCTCTGCTCCCAAGTGAAACTCAAGTAGAATTTTAGATTGTAGATTTGAGATTTCAGATTTGGAATTTTTCCATTCAAAATCTGAAATCTCAAAAGCTTTCACAGTGATGCTAAAACTGCTGGGAAAAACTCCACATGAACATCCTTGACTTGTTGGCAGAAGATACTCATCCGGCGCTAGTTGCTCCCGATCAACCGCCCCTATCCTACAAGCAACTGCGCGAGAATATCGCGCGGTTAGTGTCTCAACTCCACAGCTTTGGTTTAGGACAGGGGGATCGAATTGCGATCGCTATGCCCAATGGTACCCCAATGGCTCACGCTTTCCTGGCATCTGCCCTCTGCGCCACGGCATGTCCGTTAAATCCCAAATACAAGCAAGAAGAGTTTGCCTTCTATTACGAAGACACCCAAGCGCAAGCATTGATTGTCTTACCGGGAACTGTGGCAGAAGCGATCTCCGCCATTACTCCGGCGATGAAGTTAATCCACGCCAACGTAGAACCCGATGGCACTCTCAGTTTTGAACTGATAGGGGGAGAGAAATGCGATCGCAATTTAGCAACTCAATCCTCCGCACCCGATGCTGACAGCATCGCCATGATTTTGCACACCAGCGGCACCACCAGTCGCCCGAAGCGCGTCCCCCTGCGCCATCGCAATCTAATTGCCTCTGCCAAAAACATCATCAGCGCCTACAACCTGACCAGGGAAGACACCACCCTCTGTCTCATGCCCTTGTTTCACATTCACGGACTGGTAGGATGTATGCTCTCCACCTTGGCATCTGGCGGTACTGTAGTTTGTCCCAACGGCTTTAACGCCCTAGAATTTTGGCAGCTAGTCGATACCTTCAAACCCACTTGGTACTCGGCAGCACCCACGATGCACCAAATGATTTTGGCACGCGCGACGCGCAATCAAGAGATAGTCAAAGCGAATCCTTTCCGTTTCATTCGTTCTAGCAGCGCCCCCCTGCCTCTCGTCGTAATCGAGCAAATTGAGGCAACGCTAAACGCCCCCGTGCTGGAATCTTACAGCATGACAGAAGCCGCTCACATGATGACCACCAATCCCCTACCGCCAAATTTACGCAAACCCGGAAGCGTCGGCTACGGTTTTGGCGTGGAAGTCGCGATTATGGACGAGTCAGGCAATTTGCTGCCCCAGGGTAGTTTAGGCGAAGTAGCGATCAAAGGAGCCAATGCGATCGCCGGTTACGAAAACAATCCCGAAGCCAATGCCAAAGCCTTTGTCAACGGCTGGTTTCGTACCGGCGATCAAGGCAAACTAGATGAAGACGGCTATCTCCATCTCACTGGACGAATCAAAGAACTGATTAACCGTGGCGGCGAAAAGATTTCTCCCCTAGAAGTAGATAACATCCTGTTGCGCCATCCCGCCGTCGCCGAAGCGCTGGCGTTTGCAGTTGCCCATAAGTCTCTAGGTGAGGATATCCATGCGGCAGTTGTCCTCAAAGATGCCGCAACTGAAACCGAACTCAAAGCTTATTGCGCCGAAGTTTTGGCAGATTTCAAAGTTCCCAAGCAGATTCACATTTTGGATCAACTACCCCGTGGTGCCACAGGTAAATTGCAACGTTTGAGTATGGCGAAATTACTTAAGCTAATCCCATGAAAATTTGCATAGTTGGTGCGGGTGCAATTGGTGGATACCTGGGAGCAAAACTAGCATCTTCAGGTGCAGAGGTAACGCTAATTGCCCGCGGCGCGCATCTAGAAGCAATTCGCGCCCAAGGATTAAAACTAATAATGGCAGACGGTTCTAGTCAGGTAGCAATGCCAAAACTAGCAACCAATAGTTTGGAAGAAGCTGGCGCGCAAGATGTTGTAATTTTGACAGTGAAAGCTCAGAGCTTACCGGCGATCGCTCCCTCCCTACCCGCACTCTATCATCCTGACACAATCGTTGTGACTGCCCAGAATGGCATACCTTGGTGGTATTTCCGCCAGCACGGTGGCGAATATGAAGGCACTCGCATCAATTCCGTCGATCCCGATGGTATTGTGGAAGCCAACATAGGAGCAGATCGCGCCATCGGATGCGTCATCTATCCAGCGGCAGAAATTGTAGAACCGGGAGTAATAAAGCACATTGAAGGCGATCGCTTTACACTGGGAGAAATTGATGGGTCAAAAAGCTCGCGCATCCAAACATTAGCGCAGGTACTAAAACAGGCAGGTTTTAAAGTCCCAATACGGAATCAAATTCGCACAGATATCTGGGTAAAACTATGGGGAAATCTCGCATTCAACCCCATCAGCGCCCTAACTCGCGCCACGCTAGCTTCAATTTGTCAGTATAATTTGACACGCGAACTGGCCCGAGAAATGATGAGCGAAGCGCAAGCGATAGCGGAAAAACTGGGAATTGATTTTGGTATCACTTTAGAGCAAAGAATTAACGGCGCCGAAAAAGTAGGCGCGCACAAAACCTCAATGTTGCAAGATATTGAAGCAAATCGTGCCACAGAAGTTGATGCGATCGTGGGTGCGGTAGCAGAATTGGGAAGGTTGACCGGAATACCGACACCCCATATTAATGCCATCTACGCCAGCGTTAAATTGTTGGAAATGAACCGCAGAGACGCAGAGGACGCAGAGGAAGAGAAGAGAGGTTAGTAAAGCAAAGATTTTTGAACGCTGTGTTCCGGCGATCGCTGTTTTGGCGATGATAGATAAAGCTCGTCAGAGCAAATCCGACTCGACAACCTCTGTTATCTTCCTTTTCTTGGCGTCCTTGGCGTCTACCCTACGGGAAGCCGCTGGCGCGTCTATGGCGGTTCAATTAAAAGCCCCTACTGAATATTTTGCCGGTGGAATCGCTGCCATGATTGACCACTCTAACCAAGGTACAGTAGTTTCCGTCCGGGGAAGCGTCATCGATGCTTATTTCCCCCACCAATTGCCAGAGCTTTACAGCCAATTGCAAGCCGGGGACAATGGTAACGTCGCCATCGAAGTCGTTTCCCATCTCACTTCCCATGTAGTGCGCGGAATTGCCCTCACCCCGACTTCAGGGTTAGCGCGCGGTGCTTTTGTCACCGATACGGGACACCCTTTGCAAGTCCCCGTGGGAGAACGCCTCAAAGGCAGGATGTTTAACATTTTCGGCGAAACCATCGACGGCGAAGCCAACCTACGTGGGGGCGAGTGGCGATCGATACACGCTCCTCCGGTTTCCCTGGCGCAGCGCGCGACCAGTTCCGAAATTCTCAAAACCGGAATTAAAGCAATTGATATCCTCGCACCTCTAGAACGAGGCGGAAAAGCGGGACTCTTGGGCGGCGCAGGGGTTGGCAAAACCGTCTTGATTACCGAAATGATTCACAATATGGTGAGTCAGCATGAAGGGGTGAGCATCTTCTGCGGCATTGGGGAACGCTGTCGCGAAGCAGAAGACCTCTACCGAGAAATGCAGGCAGCGGGTGTATTGCATAATACCGTGATGGTATTCGGGCAGATGAACGAACCCCCCGGCGCCCGGTTTCGCATCGGACATGCGGCGCTGACGATGGCGGAGTATTTCCGCGACGATGAAAAGCAAGATGTATTGCTTTTAATTGATAATATTTTCCGGTTTATTCAGGCGGGAGCGGAAGTTTCTGGGTTAATGGGACAACTTCCTTCGCGGGTGGGTTATCAACCGACTTTAGCAACAGAATTAGCTGCACTGGAAGAACGGATTTGCAATACGGCGACGGGGGCGATTACTTCAATTCAAGCAGTTTACGTCCCGGCGGATGATTTTACCGACCCGGCGGCGGTGCATACATTTTCTCATTTGTCGGCTTCGATTGTATTGTCTAGAAAACGTGCCAGCGAGGGATTTTATCCGGCGGTGGATTTATTACAATCTGGCTCGAAGATGTTAATGCCTCATATTGTAGGAGAACGCCACTACCGGATTGCTCAACAAGTGCGACAAACTCTGGCAAATTACGAAGAATTGAAGGATATTATTGCGATGTTGGGGTTAGAGGAACTGTCGCAAACAGACCGGCGGATTGTTAACCGGGCGCGACGGTTGGAAAGGTTTTTAACTCAACCGTTTTTTTCGACGGAACAGTTTACCGGATTGGCGGGGAAATTGGTGGAATTGGAGGATGCGCTTGCGGGATGCGATCGCATTCTCAATGACGAGTTCTCCGACTACCCCGAAAAGGCACTTTACACCATCGGCAAGATCGATGAAGCTAAAAAGTTATGAAACTTAAGGTCTTGCTTCCGACTAAAATTTTGTTGGAGGAAGAGGTGAGTAAAATAACTGCCGAAGCTGAAAATGGTAGCTTTTGCCTCCTGCCCCGTCACATCGATTTTGTCACCGCTTTAGTGCCGGGGATATTAATTTTTGTTTCTGTTGGGGGTGAGGAAAAGTTTCTGGCGGTTGATGAAGGTATTTTAGTCAAAAGCGGAGCAGAAGTGCTGGTTTCGACTAGACATGCGGTGCAGAGTTCTGACCTCGGTTTGTTGCAGGAAACGGTGGAAAAACAGTTTCGCATCCTGAATGAAACGGAGAAGGTTACTCGGTCTGCTTTAGCTAAACTAGAAGTAAATATTGTGCGGCAGTTTCTCGAACTAGGCAAAGGAGGATAGATAAAGATATAACAATCCCAAATCAGTTGTGAAACTCTCTATTCTTTTCCTCTGCGTTCTCTGTGTCCTCTGTGGTTTGTTCAAAAAAATATATTTCACAAATCAAAAGGGATTGTTGCATCAGATAGTTTGTAAATTTTAATTACTATTTTTTTAAACGAACCACAGAGGCACAGAGGACACAGAGGAAGGAAAGGGAGGAACTAATAGATTATGAAAAGAAATTATCGTGAAGTTTGGGCGGGATTTATTAGAAAGATAGCGGCAAAAGAAAGCCGTAAAATTAGAGCGAGACGGGATAAGAACCAGATAATTTGGTTTGGGTTGGGTTTGTTGGGTTTGGTGGGGTGGTCTGTTGTGACGCCCACTTTGCTGGGGACGGCATTGGGAGTGTGGATAGATACGCAATTTCCTAGTCGTGTTTCTTGGACGTTGATGTTGATGTTTGGAGGTTTAATTTTAGGTTGTTTGAATGCTTGGCATTGGGTGAGTAGGGAACAAGCCCAGATGGAGAAAATGCAAAATAAAGAATCAAAAGAGGAGCAAAAAAATGAGTAATCTGGTTTCTTTTATTTTAGCATTGTTGATAGGAGTTGGACTGGGGTTGATTTATTTCGGCGGACTCTGGTTAACGGTTCGCAAACTTCCGAATACAAGCAACCCTGTATTATTGAGTATAGTTAGTTTTTTTGGGCGTATAGGTTTTGTTGGCGGTGGCTTTTATCTAGTGATGGTGAAGGCGCAATATGCACCGATTCATTTATTAGCTTGTCTGTTGACGTTCTTTGGGATTAGAAATTTATTGGTGCAACGCTTAAAACCAAATCAATTTTGGCTCTAAAACACCCCCCCTTAGCAAGGGGGGGCAGGGGGGATTTAGAACACCCCCCCTTAACAAGGGGGGGCAGGGGGGGATCGGATTTATGGTTTCAAACTAATAGGGTTGCAAAAATGCATATTAGTACAGATCAGATAACAATTTGGGGAATAAATGGCACGCTGTTATTTACTTGGGCGATAATGGCGTTGTTGGGAATCGGTTCTTGGTTGGTGACGCGCAAGCTTTCAGAAGAAACTCATCTTTCTAGGTGGCAAAATTTACTGGAAGTTTTGGTGGAAGGTTTGCAAAATCAAATCCGAGAAATTAGCGGGCAAAACCCAACTATATATTTACCTTTTGTGGGCACGTTGTTTATTTTTATTGCGGTTTCTAATTGTCTGGCAATTGTTCCCGGTTATCATCCGCCAACAGGTTCGCTGTCTACGACGGCAGCACTGGCGATTTGCGTGTTCTTTGCCGTGCCTTTTTATGGCATCCGCAAGCAAGGTTTGATCGGTTATCTGAGGGAATATATTCAGCCGAGTCCGATCATGTTACCGTTTCATATTATTGGGGAATTATCGCGCACCTTGTCTTTAGCGGTGCGACTGTTTGGCAACATGATGAGCGATGCAATGATTGTGGGTATTTTACTATCGATTGCCCCGCTTTTCTTTCCGATTATTATGCAGGCGTTAGGGCTATTAACGGGATTGATTCAGGCTTATATTTTTGCTATTCTTGCTATGGTTTATATTGCTTCGGCTACCCAGGCGCAGCAGGAAATGGGAACAAATACATCTCAACGTGAGGAGGTTGTGAATGGATAATGTAGGGTTGGTGGGGATGATTTCAATTATAGCTTCGGGGTTGACAATTGCGATTGGGTCGATTGCACCGGCATTAGGAGAAGGAAGAGCGATCGCACAAGCTTTAAGTGCGATCGCACAACAACCCGACGAAGCGAATACTATCACTCGCACTCTATTTGTCGGGTTAGCTTTTATCGAATCAATCGCGATTTATTGTTTTGTCGTGGCGTTGATTTTAATCTTCGCTAACCCTTTTTGGAATTACGTCATCACCAAAGCGGGAGGATGATGTGGAAATTAACTGGTTGACTTTTTTTGCTCAAATTGTTAACTTCCTAATTTTGGTCGCGGTACTCCAGCGGTTTTTGTATGGTCCGATTACACGGGCAATGGATCGACGGGAACAAAAAATAAGCGATCGCCTCCAAGCAGCAGAAAAACAACGGGAAGAAGCGCAAGCAGAAGCGGAAAAATATCGCCAAATGCAGCAGGAATTCGCAGGGGAAAGGGAAGCGATGTTCTCCCAGCTAAAAGCGGAAGTGGAACAAACGCGAAAAGCGTTAATGGAAAACATGCGCGAAGAAGTTGATAATACTTCCCGTCGCTGGCAAGAAGGAATCAAAAGGCAGCAAGATGCGTTTATGCTAGAGTTACGCCATCGTGCTAGCGTGCAAGTTCAATCTGCAATTCGTCACGCTTTAATCGATTTGGCAAATGTAGATTTAGAACAACAGATGATTGAGGCGTTTATTGAAAGAATGGAGAACTTGAATGAGTGTGCGATCGCATCCTTAAACCACAATTCAAATCCCATCGTTGTATGCAGTTCGTTTGAAATTCCAGAGTCGGCAAGGGCAAAAATTATTCAAGCTGTGCGGGATAAAATTCCCAGCCATATTAACCTAGAATTTGAAACTGAACCAGACTTAATCTGCGGCATCGAATTAAGAGCATCCGGTTACAAACTTGCTTGGAGTGTGGCAAATTATTTAGACAGATTAGAAGAAAGTCTTTCTGCTGTTTTTGAAGAGGAAACAGGTATTGCTTAGTTTTTACAGGACTTACGCAAGGGCGTTGCTAGAAACCCGGTTTCGACCGTCGTTCGCGCAGCGTGCCGGAGGCATATATCTCGTTGCCAAACCAACGATTTTTCCGAGAAACCCGGTTTCTTTGCGTCAGACTTGATTAAATTTAACGGTGTAGCAACTTAGCTTCCATGAAAATTCTATTAGTTGAGGACGATCGAACAACAGCAGCGCTTCTCTGCCGAACTCTCACTGACCATCGCTATGCTGTCGATTTAGCGAGGGATGGGCAATTGGCATTGGAGTTGTTAATCCAGTGGAATTACGATCTGATTTTACTCGATGTATTAATTCCCAAACTGGATGGAATTAGCCTCTGTCGTCAACTACGCTCCCAAGGTAATCAAACTCCGATTCTGATGGTCACTGGTCAAAATTCCAATGAGAATGTCATTAGAGGGTTGGATGCTGGAGCAGACGATTATCCGATCAAACCAAATTAGCAATTACCAATTACCAAGAAAGCTAATCATTCCGATGCCACCGGATTTGATATCAGTAATTTCAGATGGCGACTCTATTTGAATCCCCCGTCAAACTACGTTCTGACGGGGGAGTATGTCAACTTACATCTTGCACCACAGGAGGCAGCAGCCCACCGGATCTCGTTCCCAGGTTCAACCTGGGAACGAGAATACTGAGGCTCTGCCTCAAGGTGCAAGATCTGAGTCAATAAACTTCAATAGTCAAAACTAATATCTCTAATTTAAGACTTCCGTCGCAGGGTTTCTGATGGCAACTCACCGAACATTTTTTTATAATCTCTGCCAAAATGCTCTGGACTCCAAAATCCCCACTGATGAGCCAACTTTATCACCGATGTTGTGCTAGAGTCAGCATTTTTCAAAGCGCGACGTACCCCATTGAGTCGTTGAATTTTGATATACGCCATTGGACTAATACCAAAAATATCTTGAAATCCATAACATAAGGCGCTACTGCTAGTTCCTAATTCGTCACATAATTGTTGTAGCGTTAAAGGTTTATCTCTATAGGATCTAGCAATTTCTTCGGCTTTTTTGACCAAGGAATAACGGCGGAAGGGTTTTAGTATTTGTCGGTTTTTTCGAGCGCGGTTGACCACAGTATTAATTAGCAATGGCCAGAAATCTTCCCTCATTATTGATGTCATCATAGATGACATCAATAATGAGGGGTTGCTGCTCAATATTTGAGCGATTTGCTGATAGTAAGCCCTCAAAGGACGCAATGATGCGGGATGGAAACGAAGGAAATTCTGCTGGAGAAACTTTTGCCCCACATCGCATCCCATTTGCTCGGCTAGGGAATGAAAAACCAGCATATTCACACTGGCGAAGATTATGTGGGAGTCTTTCTGGGTAAGGACATCAGTTTCGTGGCTGGAATCGAACCAAAATAAATCGTGTTCTTTGATCTGATAACCGTGAGACACCACTTGTGTTTGATTGGCACCAAGTGCGATCGCAAATGACAAGTCCTGAGCAGACTTGGGTCCTGTTGCTCTAAAAGTTTGATTTTGATTAACGTGCGTAAACTTCAGAATCCCAAAGTCGGCAAAATTAACAGTCCCCAGAAAACGACCTGGAGTTAACTGATTAACCGTGACATCCAAGGGTTTGATCGCTGCGGCAAAAGCATCAAGATCGTCAAACTGGCGAGTCATCACCACAGAGTTCCCGCAGGAATGATGGTCAGGAATCAAGGACATAGATTAATACGGCGGAGTAAAACCATCTGAAACATCGCTTGAACGAGCTAGGAACAGATAAATTGGATTATACAGGATATAGTGGCGTTTATTGAGACGCACAAACCTTGGAATTTTGGAATACTTATTTTTCGCAAGTTGCCATATAATGTGTTTAGCTAAGTTTTGAGCAGGTCAGGAACCCCACGGCTATCTTGAATAAAGCCGCTCCGAAAAACCTATACAGAACTAGCCAAAGCTAGTCATCTGTGGACTCGCGTCGGATCGTGCAGACTAAGCGAAAGCTACGATTTGGGAGTCATGACACCTTGATGTGAACGCCAGCATCATGAACTGTCGAAGGCGGTTAAGTAATCAGCGAACAGGTTTATAGCTGTAGTGCCGCCATCAAACAAGCTCTTAAATCATTGTCGAGGCAAACATTACTTAGAAATAAGGCTGACAGAATATGTCAAATTACGTGTTTCTGATTGACCAAAACAAAATACCACTCAATCCAATCCATCCAGTACAAGCTCGAAAACTTCTCAATGCAGGTAAAGCCGCAGTGTTTCGACGCTATCCGTTCACACTGATTTTGAAACGAGTGATTGACAAATCGAACCTGTATCCGCTAACGCTCAAAATTGACCCAGGTTCAAAGTTTACTGGTATGGCATTAGTTACCAATCAAGGCAATGTCATCTGGGGAATGGAATTGCAGCATCGCGGTCAACTTTTCAAGGATGCACTGGCACATCGTTCTTCAGTGCGGAGAAATCGTAGAAACCGCAAGACTCGTTACCGCAAAGCGAGATTTCTTCACCGTTGTCGTCCCCAGGGTTGGTTGGCGCCATCGTTGCAGCATCGCGTCTTAACCACCGAAACCTGGGTCAAACGGCTACAAAAGTTTGCTCCCATAGGTTCAATTGTTCAGGAACTTGTGCGGTTTGATCCGCAAGCAATTGAGAATCCGGAGATTAGAGGAACCGAATATCAACAGGGAACCCTGCACGGTTATGAGTGTCGTGAATACCTGTTAGAGAAATGGCATCGCCAATGCACTTACTGCGGTGCCAAAGATGTTACCCTAGAAATTGAACACATCCAACCGAAGTCTAAAGGTGGTTCAGACCGGATATCAAATCTGTGTTTGGCTTGCCACAAGTGCAATTGTTCCAAAGGAAATCAGAATATCGAGGATTTTCTCAAAAGTAAGCCAGAAGTTTTGAACCGCGTGCTGATCCTAGCAAAAAAACCGCTGAAAGATGCTGCGTCGGTCAACTCTACGAGATGGGCATTGTTGAATGTCTTAAAGTATTTCAAATTACCTGTAACTACAGGAACGGGCGGTCAAACCAAATTCAATCGAATCAAGTTTAATTTACCAAAAACCCACTTTCATGATGCAGCTTGCGTTGGTGTGGTTGAAGTTATCAAACTTGCTACCACAAAAATTCTTGTGGTTAAGGCTAGGGGTTTTGGTGGCAGACAACGTTGTCAAACAGACAAGTTTGGCTATCCGATTAAGCATCGCCCATTACGTCCTATTCATGGTTTTTGCACTGGTGACATAGTTCGTGCTGATGTCCCTAAAGGTAAATACAAAGGGAGATTCACAGCGCGAGTTTGTCCCATGTCTCACGGCTATGGAGAGTTTGTTATAGAGCAATTCGCGAAAACCCCGCGCCTTCAGGCCGGGGTGACCGCGCGAGACTTAAGTCTCGCGAATATTGCCTTGAATAACAAAAATAAAACTTAGATCGTACCACTTGAAAACCAGCAAGGAACGAGATATTATTGATGGATAAATTGTCTAATACCCAGTGTAAATTGTTAACAAATTACGTTGACAAGTTGAGGCAAAACATTGTCCAAAGCTCGAAGATGGAGGAATGGATAATCATGCTCAGACTGCACTACAAATGGTGCCTTGGCGACAGGATTAGTCAATATAACCAACAATTCATTCAAGGAGAGTACAGCGACTTAAGAACAAGAGCTTCCGCCAGTCCGTTAACTTGTTTTGTTAGCAAGAATGGTGCGACAGGAGAGCCGTGGAAAGATACTAAAAACAGCAAGAATCCTCGCCGCAGCGCTGGCGATATTCAGATTACCGCGTTGCCGCAACTAAAAACTGCTAGACCTTGGTATGCCGGGATTGATTCGACAGTACTACAACAAAACGTCAAGCGTCTGGATATTGCCTATAAAAACTTCTTTGAGGGCAGAGGTTTTCCTAAGTTTAAGAATCCCAGCAACTTCACGTCATTTACTTACACGATGGGGATGAAATCCTCTGGGAGTAAGATTTATTTACCCAAATTCGGATGGATGCGGTTTTACAACTCCAGACCGATTCCGGATGGTTTTAGAGTTAAAGCAGCAACAATTCGCCAACGACAGGATGGATGGTATGTGTCTCTAAGGATTGAGGATAAAACCGTACCGGATGTAGTTGCCAGATGTTTAACCGAAGTCAAATCCGTTATCGGATGCGACTTGGGGATTGCCAAACTTGTACACCTCTCTGATGGATATCAACTTGCTAACCCTAAGTTTGGTAATAACAAGAAAACCTTTGGTTTTCTTAAAATCAGACAGCGACGGGTTAGCCGCAAAGTTAAAGGTAGTAATAAACGAAAAAAGGCATCCCAGAAAGTTGGACGCCTGCATAAAAAGATTGCGGATAAGCGGCAAGCTTATCAGTGGTGGGTAGCGAAAACTATTACCAGCGGACGAGTGGATGCTATTGCCTTGGAGGATTTAAACGTCTCCGGTATGTTGCGCCGATGTCGGGTGAAGAGAGATGAGGAAACTCTGAGGTTTTTGGCGAATGGGCAATCTAGAAAAAAGGGGCTCGCATCGCGCTATCTCTGATGCCGCATGGAATGAATTAATCTTAAAGATTGAGTATCTCGCTGCAAAGCAAGGAAAGGTTGCCATTAAGATTAATCCGAAACATTCCAGCGTTGAATGCAGAAATTGTGGGCATATTGACCGCGAGAACCGCGATGGTGAAAAATTTATCTGTTCGGTCTGCGGATTTTTCGCCCATGCTGATATTTCTGCTGCCAAAACTATCAGAGATAGATCGCTGGAAATGGTACGTGGGGACACAGCTTACCTGCGGGTAATACCGCTAAACGCCCAAAACAATGTAAGGAGAAATCACCGTGTCTTTTAGACGAAGGCGGTGAGCCTGGGAACCTTGGAAACAAGGATATTAAGACCGCAATGTCTTAAGAATCTCCGCGCATCGACGGCCGGAGAGTGTCAACAACAAAAAACGGAGGTCAATCAAATTGGAATACTTAACGCCCGTTCATCGGAGGGATGGTTACGACTATGCCTAAACCTCAGCAAAATGACCAGAAACGTACAGATATGTACAGAAAACAAGTTACAGTTTCTAGCCCTTTCCCTGACCAGACTAAGACTTATGAGGTCTACCTTCAGGACAACTGTTAAAGTTCCTACCTACGAATGCCTGAAGCAGTTTGCAGTTCTAGAACCTCAGCATTACACAGGTGTGCAGCGATCGTGAGTGGCGCAAGCTTGCTTAACCCCTATCAGTACCAAACCTACTTTTGCCAGACAACCATGCCTAATAACTCGATCAATAACTCAAGTTGTTAGTTTTCCTCGTTTTCGTAGCGATTTGCCTTTGGCAGTAGCGAAGCGATCGCATCGTCAATCGTACCTCCGGGTGGGCAATGCCCGTCCTACAAATGTGTTGATCTTGTACTTTTTGAAATTGAGGTAGTTTACAACTATGTACATGAACGCGACTTATCCCGCTTGCAGTTGCTGCAATCCCCTGTTTTACCATTTTTGGCTCCATATCATGCGTCGTAAGTTTCTCCAGGGGACTGCAAACTTTACAGCCGCCATCATAGGTGGTGGCTCAACACCCATGCAAGTCTCAACCAACGATCCTAGTAGCAGTGGAACTGACGCTGGGACATCTCTAGCCAAGGAACAGGAGAATCTGAGCTTAGAAGATCGAGGAATTACAGATCCTTCTGACTCTGGCGCAACGATTTATGTGGCGAAGAACATTATCACGATTGGCGGAATGTCGTTACTTTCTGGATATATCAATAAAGTTCATCAAGAATAGAAAAACGTACTCTTCGTGATTTACGGTGATATTTTTAAAGCTATTCTATCAACTGGTTTGATATCTGTTTATACATTTTAACAACAACTCAGATATAACAATGAATCCACAATCCTCTGTTGCTCAACCTCAAATACAGAAAAAATTTCATAATAACCGAGTTTTAAACTTTTACGCTGGTCCTGGCGCTCTTCCTTTACCCGTTCTGGAAAGAGTTCATGCAGAGTTATTTAACTTCAAAGGTACGGGAATGAGTGTGATGGAGTTAAGCCATCGCAGCCAAGAGATTCAGGATATCATTGATGATAGTGCTGAACGCATTAAACGATTAATGAGTTTAGACGATCAATTTGAGATTATCTTTCTACAAGGTGGAGGATCGTTGCAATTTCTCATGGTTCCGATGAATTTTTCTCAACCAGGCGAGGAAATTGATTACATTGATACGGGATATTGGGCAGGAAAAGCGATTCGCGCTGCCCAAAGTTTAGGAAGAGACTTAAAAATTATCGCGTCATCATCGGATTGTAATTACACCTATGTTCCCGATTTAAATCAGATTCATCCCCGTCCGGGCGCTAAGTTTATTCACCTTTGCAGCAATAACACTGTTGTTGGCACTCAATTTCACAGCTTTCCAGCATTTACAATTCCAGTCGTTGCTGACATGAGTTCGGATTTTATGAGTAAGCCGATTGATGTTAGCAACTTAAGTGTTATTTATGCCCATGCTCAAAAAAATGTCGGACTTGCAGGGACTACGATTGTCTTAATTCGCCGAGAAATGCTGACCAAAATTTATGATAATTTACCTGAATTTCTCGATTACCGTACTCATATTAAAAGCAAGTCTAACTACCATACTCCGCCTTGTTTTTCAATTTATATCACTTGGCAAATTTTGCGATGGATTGAAGAAGATATCGGGGGACTGAAACAGCTGGAAAAGATTAACGAGAAGAAAGCTTCCTTACTCTATAATTTTATTGATGCAACGCCTTTATTTCATTGTGCGATCGCTCCAGCTTCCCGTTCTCAAATGAATGTGGTTTTTACCCTCCCGAATGAAAGCCTGGAAAAACAGTTTATTTACGAAACTTCTCAAGCAGGAATTATTGGAGTGGCTGGACATCGCATTAGAGGAGGATGTCGGGCTAGTCTCTATAACGGTGTCACCCTAGAAGCAGTGGAAACCCTGATAGAATTTATGGATGAATTTGCCAAGCAGCACTCTTTTTAAATCAAGGACTGTACGCTCAACGGGGGTGAACCCCCGTCAGTAAAATGTCAGTTAATTCCTAGTATTTTCTAACGAAAATCCTGTTTGGTTCCCACAATCATCACCCCACAAAACCCTAACTCATAAGTTTCCATTGAGAAATGATTAGACACCATTAAATCTTGGAAATAGTTGATAGGATAAGCATAAGCCGTATGTTCTCCATCTTCCATAATCACCTGATTTCCGTTAATACTATTGACTTGGTAGCCACAATTGTCATAAAGTTTCAATCTTTCCTGCATCACTGCATCACTGCATTGATAGGTGGAAATGAAAATCTTTTCTTCAACCCATTCAGCCAACCCCTTAAACACATCTGGATGAATTTCTGGCGGCATATTACCAATCGTATTCCAAGCTAAAGTAGCATATTGATAGGTCTTAGACAGCAGCAATTGTAAATCCTTGGCATTACCATGAATCACATTGACATTCGGCAAATTTTTCGTTCTGTTTCTGGAAACATTGACAAGATATTCTGCATAGTCAATGCCGAGTATTTCTGCCACAACTGGGGCAAGCATCTCAAGATAGCGACCATCTCCACAGCCGATTTCCAGCAGACTTTTAGCTCCTTGTAAATGCTGTAATAGAAAAGCTTCCTCAAGAGCCATATATTCTTTAATACCTTCTGGATAATTCTGATGGTCAATAAGTGCCAAACCTTTTTCTTGTTCGTAAATATTTGTGCTTTCCATCTTTATTTGAAACCTGTAAAACTCAAAATAATAATATAACATTTTTCCGAAGATTTGAGCGGATATAATATCAAGATATATCTTGAAAATTTCGCCGCTATTTTTATAAATCAAGTTGTTATTGAGGTAAAAATCAGCATGACATCCAAAAAATTCACTGAAGCAGAAACCGAAGCTTTTTATGATAGTGAAGACAGTCTCTATCGCAGTTTCTGGGATGAAGAAGGCAGTCTCCACAGGGGCTATTTTGATAACTTAGAAGACTCTCAAGCTGAAGATTTTCTGACAGATTGTCAACGCTGGAATCAGTATATGCTGAAACACAGCAAAATCGATGCTTCCTCCAAAGTTTTAGATATCGGTTGTGGTCAGGGAAATACAGCGATTTGGCTGGCTGAAAAAACGGGATGTGAGGTAGTTGGGATTGATTTGAGTGGTGTGCGGATTAATAATGCTCAAGAGAAAGCGAAAAATTATCCTCATCTGCATATCTCCTTCGAGAAAGCATCAGCTACTAACTTACCCTTTGAGAATAATTCCTTTACCCATGTTTGGAGTCAAGCCACAATTTATCACATCCCAGAACGGGATAAAGCTTTACAAGAAATTCAGCGAGTTCTCCAAGAAGGGGGAATATTTGTCTTTGATGACTTGATTACACCTATCCCAGAAATTAGCCCATCGGGTTGGCAATATGTTTACGAAAGATTACTATTTGCACCCAATTTTAGCTTTGAGAGTTACGCCGATTTTTTGAGTCAATTAGGATTATTGGTTGGGACAAAAATCGACTTAAGTGACCATCTCAAAAAAAGCTATGAGTTACTCTCGCAACTCGCTTTAGAAAAATATCCCGATTTAAGCATCGCCTATGAAAAAATGTGTGAAGCTATTGAGAAAAGAGACTTAGGATGGGGGTTTTATCTTTGTGAAAAAGTGAGCGATCGCCTCACTTGGATTTTCGACACCAACGACCACGAAACCCTACGAAATAAGTATAATGCTTGGGCGAGAATCTATGACACAGAATTGGATAAATCCTATCGCTGTTCTCCGATTGAATCAGCTCAAACTTTAGCCCAAGTGTTACCCCAGAAAGACGCAATGATCCTGGATGCAGGAGCAGGTACAGGAATGGTAGGAGAAGCGCTATCCGCACTGGGATACACCCAAATTGTTGGGGTGGATCTATCGGAGGAAATGCTAGAAATCGCTCGTAAAAAACAAGTTTATCAAGATTTGTACCAAGGAAATTTGGAAGAAACTCTAAATTTTCTTGATAATGAATCCTTTGATGCTATTATTTCCGTGGGCGTGTTCACCTTTGGTCACGTTCATCCCCAGGCATTAAAAAACCTATTTTCTTTGTTGAAGTCAGGAGGCTATTTTCTCTTGACGGTGCGAGTAGATTACTACAACACTAATGCATCTTTAAAAGAGGTGTTAGAGGAGTTGTCATGGCGTTTAATTGCTCGTCAGGAATTTAATGCTTTTGAAGTAGAATCCATGTATGCTTTACTGTGGCAAAAAACCTAACTATTGACACCAATTTGACCAATCAAATACCAAGTTTAAGCATCTTTATCTTAATCCTGTTTAGTTCCCGGATTTGAGCTTGAAGCGAAGAGGTTGGGTTTTCTTTCGGCAACCCAACCTATAATATCTTTTTATCGAGTGCAATTCACTGATTTATTTTATTGAGTACGGAGATTGCGTATAATCAACAGGACTTACGCACGACGAGAAAAGAAACAAGGGGCGATCCGCGAAATCCTTGGGCAAGGCAACCATAGATTGACTCTGAAACCGGGTTGCTTTGCGTAAGTCCCGCTCAAGTGATTCATGTTGTTTGATAGCGATCTTCTTCAACAAAAATCAAAAAAATCTCAAAAAATGAGGCAGATGCAACAAAATTCAGACTTTCGGCGTTGGCAAAGTAGCATATATCTTTTTATTGTTTCCATAGTATATGGTTCAGTTCCACCAGTAACAAAATGGACAATTTCTTCTCTAAATCCTACAGTAATACTCACTGTTCGCTACACAATCGCATTGGCTTTATTTATGCCGTGGATTGCTAGAGTCATTCTAAATCTTAACCCAATTCAAGAGCGAGTAGCTACAGAGACGATTGGGAGTATTGACTTAAGTAATCTCTCCCAACACGCTCCTGGAATTAGGGGGATTAAGTCAAGGAGCAATAATGTCTTATTGCGAGATGGCTTAGGGTTGGGAATTCTTACATTTGGTATTCATTTGTGTTTGAGTATTGGAGTGCAAACAATTTCGGCTCGGACTTCTTTCCTATTTGGGTTGTGTGCTATTTTCGTCTCTCTTTTAGACTTTATCTATCGCCAGCGGTTTTTCCCTCAAATATTTGTGGCAGCAATTTTAGCGTTTGGTGGAAGTAGTTTGATGGCATGGGAACAAAGTTATGAACCCCTGATTGGAAGCTTGTGGATCTTAGGAGCTATCGGGTGTGAAGTGACCCTTCTTATTCTGCTAGAAGACATTGCTCCTCGTCACGATCCCCTTATGTTATCAGTCTTTCGATTGGTAGTCCCAACAACTTTAGCACTGTTTCTGGCAATGCCCGAACTTGGTTGGGAGTCAGCTAGCTTTGATTCAGACAAATTGGATACCCCTGCTCTATTTAGGCGTTGTTACTGCGGCGATAACTTGGTTAGTCGTTTTTGCCCTACAATCTGTACCAGCGACTGAAGCTGCCTTAATTCAGAACTTAGAACCAGTCTTTGGCGCAATGATTTCATTTCTAGTCTTGGGTGAAAGTTTTGGTTGGCGTGGTTTAATGGGTTCTGGGCTAATCTTGATAGGAACGACCTTAGCAGTATTGAATTCCTCCAATCGATTAGCTGACAAAACGACTTGCCTAAATTCTTAAGGAGTGTAACTATGATACTCCGCAAATTAAATCAACTAATTGGAACTGAATGATTAACAATTACAGGACTAGAAACCCGGTTTCAGAGTCTATTTTTCAGCTCGCCCTTTTTTCTTTGCGTAAGTCCTAATTTTTTAACGAGAATCCTGTTTGCTTACCACAATCATCACCCCACAAAACCCCAACTCATAAGTTTCCATTGAGAAATGATTAGACTCGATTAAATCTTGAAAATAGTTGATGGGATACGCATAAGCAGTATGTTCTCCATCTTCCATAATCACCTGATTTCCGTTAATGCTATTGACCTTGTAAGTAGTCGGACAAAAGTAAACGACACTGTATTAAGTTTTGTAAAAGGCATTTAATCAGCCTACTGTCAGCGATTGGGTATCTTCATTAAACTTAACATAGTTAACATTATTTATGTCAGACTACTTAGTTCGGAGGGGGCAGTTGGAAAAGTGGCAAAGACAACTCACTAGCTACCTACCCTACTTCATATTCCGTTTTAAAGATCAGCCACACTGGTGAGAGTCTCCCTAAGTTGAATTAAACCCTTACTCCGCTCTGCCAAACCTACTCAAATCTACTCATGAGATTTGTATCGGCTTGACTTCCTGCTTCCACCAAGGGAGTCGGCGAAAACAGTCCCCAGGCGTAAATTCGGGAGCAGCTCTCCCTACTTGCTCTAAATTGAGCGCCG
>NZ_JBHFNP010000088.1:0-38470 GCF_041929235.1 Microseira sp. BLCC-F43 | reverse complement strand
CTGCAACGACGAAACGAGCAAATCGCTTGTGGTATCATTCAATCATCTTGACACTCCCTGCCATAAGCAAAAACCAAGTTAAAAGGTACAGTTGTCAAGAAAAAGTATGGGTCTTGGGAACCAGGACTCCTGCCCTTGGAGCGAATGTCAGACCAAGAGAACTCCGCTTCTTTAGGCAATTCCCGATCAATTGGGAGAGCCATCACACTGTACTGTAGGTCAGTGTGTGGTAGTTCACCTTAATCCTACAAAACTGAGATGGTTCTTTATGATTCGCCTCTTACTGGCAGACGACCAAAGCCTCATTTGCCAAGGACTGAAGGCAATGCTCACCTTGGAGCCGGACTTGCAAGTAGTGGGAACTGCTAATAATGGTGAAACTGCCATTGAGCAGGTAGCGGCTTTACAGCCAGATGTAGTTCTGATGGATGTGCGGATGCCTGTGATGGATGGGAGGGAAGCGACGCGGATTATCTGTCAGCAGTTTCCAGAGGTCAAAGTCTTAGTTCTCAGCACATTTGATGACGATCAATATATTACTGACTCGATGCGAGCGGGAGCAAAAGGCTATTTGCTCAAAGATATGCCTTGTGAAGAGCTGGCACAGGCAATTCGGCTGGTCCATCGTGGGTATGCCCAACTAGGTCCAGGGCTATTGGAAAAGTTAATTACTAGCCTCCCAAGCTCAAATACTGTCGCCCCAGAACCGGTACGGCAGGAATTGATTCAGCTAACTCCACGAGAACGAGAGGTATTAAACTTAATTGCCCTCGGCTCTACCAACCGCGACATTGCACAGCAACTTTACATTTCCGAAGGGACAGTCAAAACCCACGTCACCCATCTTCTGAAGCGCCTCAATCTACGGAACCGCGCTCAGTTAGCAATTTATGCTCATCAAATCAGTTGGCAATTGAACTAATTTTAACAATGGGAATTGCATCTTTCCTGCCATGGCTATATAATCTCTAAAACAAATTTCACTACCAGATAGAGTTGATTAACCTCTATTCTCTTTCCCTTGGGGAATTCTGACAGTAAATGTCGTTCCCTTTCCTACTTCACTCTCGACAGAAATTTCACCTCGATGGAGATCGAGACATTTTTTAACCACTGCTAACCCCAATCCTGTCCCCATAATTTCCCTGGCATTCTTGCCGCGGCTGAAGGGTTCATAAAGCTTTTGTTGCTCTTTTTGATCGATCCCAATGCCTTCGTCTCTAATCTGAAAAGTGACTGCATCCGGTTCGCAAATCAGCGTAAAATAAACGGGAGTTTCTAAAGCAGAATATTTAATCGCGTTGTCAAGTAGATTGCTGAGAATCGAATACAGCAATTTTTCATCCAAATATGCATGGGTGCAGCTTCCCTGCTTGATGAATTTTATCGTTCGCTTCGACTCGCTGAAAACCTGAAAATCCTCTACTAAATTGAGGCAGAATGTCTGCATTTCCACTAAACTTGGATTGCACTCTAGCTTTCCCGCATCTGCTCTTGCTAGGGTGAGTACATCCCTGAGCAATTGAGTCATCACTTTGGCTGAGGATTGAATGCGATAGAGATTCTTGAGTTTGGCTGGTTCCACCACTGATTTGAGACTTTCCCCTAACAATTGCGCCGAACCTACAATCAGACTGAGGGGAGTCCGAAATTCGTGGGAAACCATCGAGAAAAATTGCAACTTGAGTTCGCTGAGTTCTTTTTCTTGAGCTAATGCTCGCTGAAGGGTTTCTGCTTGTTGGCGTTTGACCATCTGGCGATATAGCAAAGCATAAACGCCAAACAGAATCACAAAAGTTAGTAGCGTACCCAAGGATTCAAGCCACATCCTGAATTGAAAATTAGCTTGCGACTGTTCTACCTGCGTCTCTAACAGTTCTTCTTCTTCCCTGACTAAATCCTGAATCAGTCGGCGGATTTCATCTTGATTGCGCTTCTTTTGAATAATCAGTGGGTTTTGAGCAGAGAATCTCTCTGGGGCTTTTTGGTATTGGTCGATAAAAGTTTGAAATAAGTTCAACCTTTGGGAAATTAAAGATTCTAAAGTATCAAGACGCTGTCGCTGGATGGGTGTATCGTCGAGGGGTTGCCTTAGTTTATCTATTTGTTGTTTGAGGCTTTCAACGGCTTTGTTGTATCGCTCGAGTTCTTCTGGGTCGCCCAACAGCATGTAACCGCGTCGCCCAGATTCGGCATCGGTGAGGGTTGCAGAAATAGCAGTGATGGCTTTGAGGACTTGATTGGTTTGTCGAACCTGCTTGGCACTTTCAGCTAACTGAGTTGCATTTTGATAGGAAATGAAGCTAACAGCACCCATGAGTACAAGTGCCAAACTGAATCCTCCGGTAATCCATTTTCCTTCAAGTGACCATTTCATAGGAATGCGAGGAATAATTTAAGATAATCTAAAAAATCTAAAATCTAAAATCTAAAATCTAAAATTCCCATGCGTATTTTGGTTGTTGAGGATGACGTGCAGATTGCGGATATGCTGACGGAGGCGCTAACAAATCGTCAGTATACGGTCGATGTGGCGCAAGATGGTGAGATGGCATGGAATTGGATGGAAACTCTGGAATACGACCTGGTGCTGCTGGACATCACGCTGCCGAAGCTGAATGGTCTGCTGTTTTGTCAGAAACTGCGCGATCGCAACTTTTCCATCCCTGTCCTGATGTTAACGGCTCGCGACACCATCGCTGACAAAATTATCGGACTCGATGCGGGAGCCGATGCCTACATGGTAAAACCTTTTGACCTGGAAGAGTTGATGGCTCAGATTCGGGCGCTGCTGCGGCGCAAGGGTTCCACCACCCGTTCTAAACTGTCTTGGGGTAGTCTCTCTCTTGACCCCGATACCTACGAAGTCGCGTTTGAACAGCGACTGCTACACCTCACTCCCAAAGAGTATGCCCTGTTGGAGTTACTGGTGAACAACGGTAGGCGCGTGTTGAGCAGACCGGGAATTATTGAGCGCTTGTGGTCTATGGATGAGTCTCCCACCGAAGAAGCCGTTAAAACCCACATTAGAACTTTGCGTCAAAAACTCCGCGCCGCAGGCGCTCCTGACGATTTTATCGAAACCGTTCACGGTCTGGGCTATCGCTTGAAGCAGGTGGGCTAAGATCGGGATGTCCCCCCCGAAATCCCCCCGATTTCCTCTTGTTTTCTTAACTTTTAAATAGTAAGTAAGAGTAGGCATGTTGAACTAAGAGTTGGGTTCACAAAACTTGGGGCAGAGGGATTCCTCACGAGGGAAGAACTATTGATTTTCCTAACCTGTATCTCCCTCTTCCTTTTTTAGGTGAGAGCGACAGCTTAGCTACATGCCTGAAACTAAAGCCTAAAATTCGTTACCAGTTTTTTATTCCCGATCTGTAGCAAATAAGCAGAGCGGGGAGTTTTTTGGCAATTTTATCGATCTTTCCCCCCGAAATCCCCCCGATTTCCTCTCGTTTTCTTAACTGCTAAGCGGTAAGTTAAACTAAGAAAATCTCTCACTCTTTGCAATGAAAACTAGCCAGGGAATTCATTCCCTGGCTATCTCTCAAAAAAATGAAATGCTTTCAAAATAGACTTACCCAGACTTCAGATATGCTCCGCCAACAGATATCTATGGCAGGAAAACAGAGTAGGTGCAAGTTGCAAAGGCTATTCTGGAGAAAGCTAATCAGGATTGAAATCGCGCTGCTTTTGGCTGCACTCTTTCTCCTACTTTTTCTGGAAATTCGGTTTTTAGTAGAGATTGGGTTAGTGCTGATTTTATTTGCTTGCTGGGAGCTTTCAATTGAGAGAAACAATGCTTTTTTAGCCCTACAGATACTGGGATTTGTGTTATTAGTTATCAGCTTAATTTTAAATTAAATTAATTAAAATGGCATAATTAAAAATTTAGATTAAAACGCAATATAAACTGAAAAAAAGTTATACATCACACACCACATTTTAGAATCGCTTTAGTCTATAGAGCGATTTTTTTATAACCTGAATTTAGGAAATTACCCCCGAAATCACCCCGATTTCTCCCCGAAATTTTGACTTATAACAGTTATCTTTGAGATGTATTATAACCACCTGGAGAAGCATTCTGAATGGGATGAGTCTGGTTATGCTTAGTTCGCGGGCTGGTGCTGAAGTGTTTTGGGGACTGGAAAAGCGTATGACACCCAACAAAGTAGAAATTATTGGCATGAAGTGCCCAAAAAATTATCAATTGACCGATAATGTCCGGACGGCGATCGCCAAATTAAAAATTCAGGCAGAAGTCTCTCAAGTAACCGACCCAATTGAAATTGCTAAACGGGGAATTCTCTCCACTCCCGCTGTAGTCGTCAATGGCGAGGTTGTGAGTACGGGTAAACTGATTGACTCAGAGCAAATTGAAAAATTACTGGTGCGATTCCCTAAGTTATTGATTGGATAATACTCGCCGAATTCTCATACTTCATTGTTTAATATGACACTTACTCAACCAGCCAAACCACTTTTACATTCTTACCTCGAATTGCCAGCAACAGATGTGGCACTCAGACTCGACACTGACCTGGAAAAAGGCTTGAGAGCAACAGCAGTTGTAGATCGGCTAGTTCTGTATGGGTTTAACGAACTGGCAGCTAAACCGGGGAAACCTGCTTGGTTGCGGTTTCTGCTGCAATTCAATCAGGCGCTGCTCTACATTTTGCTAGTTGCGGGTTTAATTAAGGCGCTGTTGGGGTCGTGGACGAATGCGGCAGTTATCTGGGGCGTGACGCTAATTAATGCCATTATCGGCTTTGTGCAAGAGTCGAAAGCAGAAGGAGCGATCGCCGCTTTAGCAAAAGCCGTCACGACGGAAGCTACAGTAGTGCGCGAGGGAAAGAAAGTCCGCATTCCTTCTAGAGAACTGGTACCAGGAGATTTGGTACTGCTGACTTCCGGCGATAAGGTTCCGGCAGATTTGCGCTTGGTAACCGTTCGCAATCTGCAAGTCAACGAATCTGCCTTAACTGGAGAATCCCTCCCAGTAGAAAAGCAAACCCACCCGCTGAGTCCAGATACTCCCCTCGCCGAACGGGTGAATATGGCGTATGCGGGTAGTTTTGTCACCTCTGGACAGGGTAGCGGTATCGTGGTGGCGACGGGAAATGGCACGGAAGTGGGACAAATTTCCCAATCGATCGACCAGCAGACGAGTTTGAGTACGCCTCTCACCCGCAAGTTCGCCAAATTTAGCCAAACCCTGCTCTACGTAATTCTATTCCTGGCAACGGTAACTTTTGCCGTCGGAATTGGTCAAGGTCAGTCTTGGACGGACATGTTTGAGGCAGCGGTAGCGCTGGCGGTGAGTGCGATTCCCGAAGGATTGCCTGCTGTAGTAACCGTTACCCTGGCAATTGGGGTAGATCGGATGGCGCGTCGTCATGCGATTATCCGCAAGTTGCCTGCGGTGGAAGCACTGGGCAGCGCTACGGTAATTTGCTCGGATAAAACGGGCACGCTGACAGAAAATCAAATGACGGTGCAAGGGATTTACGTCGCCGGACAGCGATACTCAGTCAGCGGCACGGGATACAGTCCAGAAGGAGATTTTTACCAGGATGGGGAACCGATCGATCCTTATACAGTTCCGGCATTGGAAGATTGTTTAATCGCCGGTTTGCTGTGCAACGATGCTCATTTAGAGCAAAAAGACGGGCAATGGAAGGTAGTGGGCGATCCAACTGAGGGCGCTTTGATTGCGGTGGCGCGAAAAGCTGGACTCGATTACTCGCAACTGAATCAAGCAATGCCTCGACTCGATACGATTCCTTTTGAGTCGGAATTTCAATACATGGCAACGCTGCATCAATTAGACAGTCAAGCATGGGGAGTTGCCGACAACGAGGGTGTACGATCTTCTGCCTATGTCATCTACCTCAAAGGTTCGGTGGAGAAGGTTTTAACCCGCTGTTGCGAGATGATAGATGCCTACGGAAATTTGACGCCTCTCGATCGGGAATTAATCGCCGCAGAAGTTGAGAGGATGGCAAAACAGGGATTGCGAGTGCTGGCATTTGCGAAGAAACCCGTAACGCCAAAAGAAAAATCGCAAACAATGTCCCTCAGTCATGAAGATGTGGAGACGAATCTAATTTTTATTGGGTTGCAGGGTATGATCGACCCACCCCGCACCGAGGCGATCGCAGCGGTAAATGCCTGTCAATCTGCGGGAATTGGGGTAAAAATGATTACCGGAGATCATATCGCCACTGCGAGAGCGATCGCGCAACGCATTGGTCTGCAAAAAGACGGTCAAGTCCTGGCATTTTCCGGACAGGAATTAGAACAGATGGATGGTGGGGAATTAACTCAGGCAGCCCAAACCGGGGTAGTATTTGCCAGAGTTTCTCCCGCACAGAAACTTCGCCTGGTAACGGCGTTGCAATCCCAGGGCGAAATCGTAGCCATGACTGGGGATGGGGTAAACGATGCCGCCGCGCTTAAACAAGCGGATATTGGCATTGCAATGGGCAAGACGGGAACCGATGTTGCCAAAGAAGCTGCCGATATGTTGCTGACCGATGATAACTTTGCTTCGATTGAAGCGGCGGTAGAAGAGGGGCGGACGGTTTATCAGAACTTGCGAAAAGCGATCGCTTTCATTCTCCCGGTAAATGGCGGCGAATCGATGACGATTCTGATTAGCGCCTTGCTAGCAAGAGATTTACCGATTCTAGCGCTGCAAGTTTTGTGGCTGAATATGGTCAACTCGGTGACGATGACGGTTCCCTTAGCATTTGAACCCAAATCCGATGGTTTGATGCAACAACCTCCGCGCAATCCTCGCGAACCTTTGCTATCGGGCAAACTATTCCACAGAATTCTAGCGGTTTCGGCATTCAACTGGATTGTGATCTTTGGCATCTTTGAATGGGCGCGACAAGCTTTTGGCGATGTTGCGGTGGCGCGGACAATGGCAATACAGGCTTTAATTGCCGGAAGAGTTATTTATTTATTGAGTATCAGCGAGTTGGGTGCGGCGATTGTGGCAAAACTCCGGGGTAGGGCGGCGTCGATTAAAGTCGGGGGTGCGATACTGCTGACGCAACGCTGCGCGAACGCAATTGGCATATTTTGCACCATTTTTCTGCAAATTCTGTTCAGCCAGTGGGGCACAATGAATCTCTTATTTGAAACCGCACCGCTGACTTTAAACCAGTGGCTTATTTGTCTAATTCCCGCACTCCCGATGATGGTGCTGGCAGCATTTATCAACCGCCTCGATCCTCCCAATTCCTAAGTCGTTTCTATTTTCTCCTTAGTTGTAATCTTGGAACCCGAAGGGAGAAATATGATGTCCGCTGAATAAAAACCTCACAGAGTTGTTGCGTAGGGACTAAGGCTAAAGAGATATCTCGGACAAACAGATAACGTTGATCTTGCCGTGTCCCGGCTTCTAATTATGGGTAATCGACCGGACATGAGATAATTCATCCCAATTTCGCTTCTAATACTCCCTTTTTTAACGAACCGCGAAGACGCGATAGCGTTCGCGCAGCGGCGCGGATGCGCAAGAGCGAAACGCGATAGCGTTTTAGAGCGCGAAGGAAGAAGAAAGAAGAAAGAAGTCGTTGCGTAGGGACTAAGGCTAAAGAGATATCTCGGATAAACAGATAACGTTAATAATGCCGTGTCCCGGCTGCCAATCGTGGGTAATCGACCGAATATGATATCACCCATGATTTTGTATCATTCGCCCTTATAATCATTTTTATCCTGGGAGCAGTAGTCAGAGCAATTGATTGCTTTCTTGGTGAGAACTTCCGATGGGCGTACCGCACATTTTAGATAAAAATTACCTGTAAAGTATATACAATTTCTACAAGGTACTTGATTGGAACGAGAGAAGTTTAAAAAACCCTCTTTTTTCTCACTCATCCTCCTCTTTGATAGCCAAATTACCGTTCCTGTCACAATCGCAAACAAGCTAAAACTTCCTCCATAAATCAATGCTTCATTTGGTTTGGTTATGCTATCTTGCCGATTAACTGCTATTTCAGTTTGATATCCCTGCCGAGCATGAGTTCCTCTGGCAGCTTGTAGGTTTGAAAATCGATTGGTATCCATATTTTTGACCTCATGGTAATTGGTATCTATTGTGCAAAGCTTCGTGGCAATCTTCCAACTTACATGAAAAGCCTAAAGCTGATGGGAAGATTTAGGGTAAGTAAAAAACTTGCAAGGGATGAGCAAGGGCTATATTCATAGGTTTAGCAAAAATCTAAATTTTTTATATCTGCCAATAGGCTAGCTTGTTAATTAGCTTTTCTGCCAAAAGATAGAACCTAAAAAAAGAGTGTATTTTTTTTGAGCGAACGACTTAAAAGTTAAAGACTGTCCTAACTCTCCCGACAAAAATATCACCGTTAGTCTCGTTGTGGTCGGGATTGGTCAGATAGATAATACCAGGAATAAGTTTAATATTTTATGTTAGCGGATATTCATAAAATGCTTCAAAATGAAACCCCGTTCCAGTATCTTCCGGCAAATTCGTAGCGGGTTAGTACTCGATTGCCTCGATAGGTGTTATCTGGATATCCAGCAAGGCAACTATAACGTTAAATGAGCGATCGCAATGCCTCAAACGACCAATCCGTAGGCTGTACGTCTGATAATTGAGACAAGGGGGTAGTTTGAGCGATCGCACTCATCCCGCCAACCTCAGCCGTTAGGATTAAAGTAGTTGTTGCGATCGCAACTTTTAAAATTGCCAGGAGGTTTTTTATTATGGGCAATTCAACGGACATCATATTAGAAACCGGGTTTCTGCGTTTATCTCTCGTGACAAAGCGATGATTTTTCCTAGAAACCCGGTTTCTTAATTCAATGCTGTCACTTTCTAGTCACATTTAGCTTCGATCCTGAAGATAGGTGGAATCTGGAAGTCTGAAGGGTTATCAATTATCAGCTAGACCTTGGAGCGAGGAATGATAATTGATAACTCATGTTTCGTGATTTCACCCTGCTTGCGATATGCCAAGGGCTAGCTACGCGATCGCCTAACTTTCTCCAATCAAAAGAGTACCAATCATGACAGGTATCATTATTACTTGGTTAGTCACAACTATCAGCTTTTTAATTATTTCCAGATTGCCCTTTCTGGGAATTGAAATCGATAGCTTTGGTAAAGCGGCAATTTCCGCAGTTGTTGTGGGAGTTTTGAATGCTGTTTTACTCCCAATTCTCAGCTTTGTTACCTTGCCCTTGATTATCCTGAGCGTGGGGTTATTCTTCTTTATTTTGAATGCCATCATTTTTGGCATATCAGCGGCTATTGTACCTGGATTTCGCTTACGTTATGGTTTTTGGAGCGCTTTACTCGGTTCAATTACCTTGTCAATTATTAACACTATCATTTTGCGGCTTTTGGCAGGAGTTACCTGAAAAATTAGGAGTTCGATAATTATGATAGTTATTTGGTTAGTGACCACGATTAGTTTCTTGATTATTTCCAGAATTCCTTTTCTGGGAATTGACATAGATAGTTTGGGAAAAGCTGCAATTTCAGCGGCTGTTTTCGGGATATTAAATGCCGTTATGCTGCCGATTATGACAATTTTAACCTTGCCGGTTATCCTCGTCAGTTTGGGATTATTCTTCTTTGTTTTGAATGCGATCGTATTTGGCATATCAGCGGCGATTGTCCCCGGATTTAGCTTACGGTATGGCTTCTGGAGCGCTTTATTAGGTTCAATTACTTTAGCGTTCGTTAACTCGCTCCTTTTGACGATTTTGCCACCAGTTTTTTAAGAGACTCATCGCTGGATTAAAAAACATAAACATTAATTGTAATGACAACACTCATGAGCAAATTTTGGCAAAAAATCCTGGGATATTTTTTAGTAGGAATAGGATTGGTCATCCTGCTATTCTCTTGTCAAACCAGACAAGTAACCCAGACACAACCCACCACAACAACTCCCGCTGCAACTCCAAAAGCGACGCCTACAACCGCACAAACACCTGCTACCTTTCCTCCCGTCGCTTCTGTTAACAGCGAAGCTAGTTTACCAGCACAGCTACCGCCATTACCCTACGCTTTTGCAGCGCTAGAAAAAGCAATTGATGCCCAAACAATGCAATTGCATCATGACCGGCATCACGCCGCCTATGTCAACAACCTCAACGACGCAATAAAACAGTATCCCAACTTGCAAAATAGAAGCGTTGAATCCTTGCTGCGCGACTTAAATAGCGTGCCGGAAAATATTCGCAATACGGTACGAAACAATGGGGGCGGTCACCTGAACCATACGATTTTTTGGCAAATTATGAGTCCCAACGGAGGCGGACAACCCACGGGGGCAATAGCGCAAGAAATTAACCAAACCTTCGGTAGTTTTGATGGATTTAGGAAACAGTTTAACTCTGCAGGTGGCAATCGCTTTGGTAGCGGTTGGGTTTGGTTAGTTCGCAACCCCCAAGGACAACTGCAAATCGTATCGACGCCGAATCAAGATAGCCCAATTATGGACGGGAACTATCCAATTATGGGCAATGATGTGTGGGAACATGCCTATTACCTCAGATACCAAAACCGCCGCGCCGAGTATTTAGATAACTGGTGGAATGTGGTGAATTGGGCAGAAGTTAACAGACGCGCCCAAGCTTCTGGGCAACGTAGTTAGGAGATCTATTCCGATGCAAAGTCTCTTGATGCGAAGTCCAATTTTTGTAGCAGTTTGTTGGATAGGGGCATATTTATTTATTACCTTATTGCCCCTGCTGTTGCTGCTAATCTATCTCCCATTTGAAGACCGGGGTTTTTGGCTCGATTTTTCAGTCGCCCTGGGGTTTATTGGGTTGGCGATGATGGCGCTGCAATTTGCTTTAACTGCACGCATTAATCGCATTGAAGCATCCTACGGGGTTGATATTATTCTTCAGTTTCACCGCTATATTTCTATCGTAGCGGTTGCCTTTATTTTGATTCATCCGCTGATTTTATTTGCGGTACAACCGGAAACAATTCAATTGTTGAATTTCGCCGAAGCGCCTTGGCGGGCGAGATATGCTGTGCTATCAACTTTGGCGCTAATCGCGTTAATTGTCACCACAATTTGGCGTCAGCAACTGAAAATTCCTTACGAACCTTGGCGGACTTTGCATGGTGCTTTAGCAGTTATTGCGCTGGTTTTTGGACTGGTTCACGCTTTGGGAGTGGGTAACTATTTGGGATTGTTTTGGAAGAGCGTATTGTGGTCAGCGCTGATTTTAGGCGCACTCTGGTTATTCGTTTACATTCGCCTCGTGAAACCCTGGTTTATGCTGAAAAAACCTTATTTAGTCGAACAGGTACGCCCAGAACGAGGCGATGTTTGGACGCTGGCGCTACGTCCTAGAGGACACCAAGGTTTTCCCTTCCAACCCGGTCAATTTGCTTGGATTACTTTAGAAATCTCGCCCTATGGGATGCGGGAACATCCTTTTTCTATGTCTTCTAATGGCGATCGCATGGATATTATCGCATTTAGCATCAAAGCTTTGGGCGATTTTACTAACACAATTAAGGATGTTTTACCCGGAACCAAAGCCTATCTCGATGGCCCTTATGGAGTTTTTACCACAGACCGCTATGAAAATTCCGCCGGATTTATTTTAATTGCAGGCGGTATCGGTATTACTCCGATGATGAGTATGTTGGTAACTGCTGCGGAACGAAAAGACGAACGCCCCTATTTGTTAATTTATGCCAGCAAATCTTGGGACGATATCACCTTCCGTGAAGAACTGGATGAATTAAAGGAAAAGTTAAACCTTACTATCGTCCACGTTCTGAGAAATCCGCCGTCAGATTGGTCGGGAGAAACGGGTTATGTAGATAAAGAATTGCTAGCAAGATACATTCCCGAACGGCGAGGAACGAGGAATTACTTTATTTGTGCTGCACCCAAAATGATGGAGCAAGTAGAGTTAGCCCTGCACGAACTTGACGTTCCAGTTACCAACGTCCACTTAGAACATTTCAACCTGGTCTAATGGCTAATTGCTAATAGCTAATGGCTAATAGTTCCAAATACCAATTACCAATTACCAATTCTGTTATGCGCTACAGTATCATGCTGCAACTTGTGACGGGCATCACCTTAGTTTTGGTTGGTGCTGCTGCATTATTTGCCTGGATACAAAATCGTCCCAATCCAACTCCAGAAACTAGGAAAATAGGACTTATAAGTAACCTAATTTGCTAGTTATGAGGTTAATCATTGTCTCTCCCCCTCGCATTCCCCTTAATAAGGGAGACTTTGAATCCGGTTACCCCTTAACTAAGGGAATAAATCCCTCTTACTTTCTCTTAAGCCCCCCTTGGGAAGGGGGGTTGGGGGGATCGCTTTTATAACTTACAGCAACATTAGAAGTTGCTTGGTGCGTTACGCGCTTCGCTAACGCACCCTACAGTTAGAGGCTATTTGAATTAACTAATCTTGAATTTGATAGCGTACCAGTTTCCTGGTTTGCTCAATTGACATGTCTAACTCTTGAGCGATCGCACTCTCTACCTCGCCCACCTCGGTAACAGGAAACTCATATTCCAACTTTTTCAGAGTTGAATCAGTCGTCTTCACTGCAACGAAAGTAACTCCTTCGGTCTTATTAATTACAGCCTGAATCAGTACAACTGTCAGGGACAGCTTCACCTCTAATTGGGTATCGGCTTGTAGCTGATTCACCGTGGTGTAAGATCGGCTCAATACACGATCTGTCATCAGGTTACCGCCAAACCAAAACAAGACGCCCAAAAAAGGCAGGGGAAGCCAAAATTCCAGCCCAAGAGAGTGTAATAAATGTAACCATCGATGGCGAAACATAGAGTGCGTTCGCATTGCCCAATTACCAATTACCAATTACCAATTACCAATTACCAATTGAGCTTGAAATCCCACCAGTGGAAGACGTTTTACTCAATCTGTTTCTCTACCCTGAACAGTAAAGCGAGCAAGTGGAGGCGAAATCGATGCGAATACTGCTGGTAGAAGACGATCCAAAACAATTGGAACCCTTGTGTGCAGCGCTATCGGGGGCAGGACACATTGTAGATGGTCTCAGTGATAGCGCGATCGCTCAGTGGGCATTATCTCAAAGAGAGTACGACCTGTTGATCTTAGATTGGATGCTGCCCCAGATCAGCGGATTGGATCTCTGTCGTCAGTATCGACAAGCTGGCAAAACCGCACCCGTCATGATACTGACAGCAAAAGATACCACCTCTGATAAAGTTACGGGTTTAGATGCAGGTGCTGATGACTATTTGGTCAAACCTACCGATGTATTTGAATTACTCGCAAGGGTAAGGGCATTGTCTAGGCGATCGCCTGTTTGGCAGGGAGATATGCTGGAACTTGGCGATCTGCAATTGCACAAACCAACCCTGACAGCGAAACGGGGACAAACAACAATTGAGTTATCTGTGCGCGAGTTTCAGTTGCTAGAATACCTCATGCGCCACCCGCGTCAAATTTTAAGCCGCGATCAGATCGAACAAGCTTTATGGGAATGGGGAAGCGAACCAGAAAGTAACGCCATGACCACCTTAGTAAGGCGACTGCGGCAACGCTTAAAAACAGTTCATGCAGCAGATTGGATTGAAACAGTTTATGGCATGGGTTATCGAATTAATCCCAAAAATTAAAAACTTTGATCGAAGATGCCAAGAGCAAATGCACGTAACGCAATGTTCAACCGTAGCCGTCGCAACTTAGCTCGTTGGTTCACCCTGTCAATGGGCAGTATTCTAGTTGTTTTTAGCGGGGTAATTTACTACCAGGAAGCCAACGAAAACCTAGAAAATTTAGATCAATTGCTCTACAAAAAAGCGAGGGTGATGGCAGCGAATGTAGAGTATGAACTTTACCAAGGTCAAGGTCGCGCGATGCTGGACTCTGTGCCGCTGTTAGGAAATAATCCACCTCCCCTAGATAGTGAAATCGTCTATGCCCGTTGGTACAATGAACAAGGACAATTGAAACATTTTTTTGGTGCCGCTGCCCCAGAACAGTTAAATGAAACTTGGGAATTTGAAACAATTAAAACTGCCGATAATTACATAGGAGCAAAACCAACCGTTACAGCAGTTTGCAGCCCTATGAGCTACGGCTCTCGTTTGTGTAGCGGCGCTACACAAACGAGAGCCACAGTGGCTCTACCTCAATCATTTGCAATCCGCTATATTTGGTTGCGTCAGGTAACCCTGCCAGTTCTGCACAATGGAAAAGCGATCGGCTATCTCCAAATAGCAATGCCGATGACTCGCCTCCAAGAATCTCTGAGAAACTTTCTTCTAATATTAATATTGACCGTATTAATTGCTTTAGGGGCGACCAGTCTTGCCGGATGGTTTTTGGGGGGACTGGCAATGGGGCCTATTCTGGAAGCATACGAACAACTCCAGCGGTTCACTGCCAATGCTTCCCATGAATTACGCGCTCCTTTGGCGGCAATACTCAGTAACGCTCAAGTCGGGTTACTCGCCCCAATTGACGACGGTGCTGCCCAACATTTGCGCTTGGAAAAGATTGCAGATGTTGCCAAGTCGATGAATATCCTGATTGGAAATCTACTCTTTTTGGCGCGTAAAACTGGGCGTTTAGCGCCGGAATCTTTAAAAGAAATTGACCTAACTGATTTGCTCGCAGAGTTGGTAGATTCCCAAACTACTACTACTGCTGCTCAACATTTGGATCTCAAAAGCGATCTGCCTTTTGAACCGATTATGGTGCAAGCAGAACCCGATTTGCTGCGTCAGGCAGTAGGGAATCTGATCGGCAATGCTTGTAAATATACGCCTGCTGGCGGAATGGTACAGTTGCGCCTGTTTACATCTTCCCATCAGGCAATTATTCAAGTTGAAGATAACGGTATTGGCATTCCCCAAGAAGATTTGCCCCATATTTTTGAGCGATTTTATCGAGTGGATAAGGAACGGGTGCCAGATCCGGGTGGTTTTGGGTTAGGATTGGCGATCGCGCAACAAATCATCGCCGCACATGGCGGTCATCTCAGCGTGGAAAGTGAAGTGGGACAGGGTTCGATTTTTCAGATCGAACTACCTTTGCAGTACTAGATTGTCACTTTCGAGTCACATTTGCTTTTAATCCTAAATATAGGAAGGTTCCAGCTATATGTAGGGTGCGTTAACGCAGTGTAACGCACCATCTCCACTGAACTGAATTGACGCATCAACTCAGGAGGAAAACGAGATGACCGCAGAAGAAAAAAGACTCGAAGAAGACCGTACCCGTAAAGCTTATTGGCGCAGATGGGGGCCGTATTTAGCCGAACGTCAGTGGGGAACTGTGCGAGAAGATTATAGCTCTTATGGTACAGCTTGGGACTATTTTCCCCACGACCATGCTCGCTCTCGCGCCTATCGTTGGGGGGAAGATGGGATTGCGGGAATTTCGGATAATCATCAAAGGCTGTGTTTTGCGATCGCACTCTGGAATGGTTCCGATCCCATCGTCAAAGAACGGCTATTTGGACTATCTGGTCCTGAAGGCAATCATGGCGAAGATGTTAAAGAATATTACTTTTATCTTGACAACACGCCCAGCCATGCCTACATGAAATACCTTTACAAATATCCCCAAAAGGCATTTCCTTACACTCAATTAGTTCAAGAAAATCAGCGGCGAGGTTATCGCGATCCAGAATTTGAATTAGTCGATACAGGGGTTTTTGACAATAACGAATACTTCGACGTATTTGTTGAATATGCCAAAGCATCAGACGAAGATATACTTATTCAAATTACTGTTGTCAATCAAGGTAATGAAACAAAAAATCTACATATTTTGCCTACGCTTTGGTTTCGCAACACCTGGTCTTGGGAAGAAAATGCTAAAAAACCAATCCTGAGAAAATCTCAATCCAACGTCATCGATGCCTTTCATCCCACTTTAGGGCAACGCTGTCTCTACTGTGAGAATGCTAAAACTCTTTTATTTACTGAAAACGAAACGAATTACGAGCGGCTTTTTGGCATTAAAAACTATTCTCCCTATGTCAAAGATGGAATTAACGATTGCATTGTCAACAATCAAACAGAGGCAGTGAATCCCGAACAAATAGGAACCAAAGCAGCAGCAGATTACGAATTAACCATCGGGGCGGGAGAAACCCAAATTCTGCGGCTGCGCTTAACAGACAATACCGAATTATTAGAACCTTTTGGGACAGATTTTGAGGTAATTTTTCACCAGCGAAAACAAGAAGCAGATGAATTTTATCAACGGATTTCCCCAGGGAATTTCTCAGAAGATGACCGCAACGTACAACGACAAGCATTTGCTAGTTTGCTGTGGACAAAGCAGTATTATCACTATGTGGTGGAAGACTGGCTAAACGGCGATCCTAACCAACCCCCTCCTGAGCGACAGTATCAGCGAAATCAAGAATGGATGCATCTTTATAATGATGACATTATTTCCATGCCAGATAAGTGGGAATTTCCCTGGTTTGCTGCTTGGGATCTGGCATTTCATACAATCCCACTGGCAAGGATTGACCCTGATTTTGCCAAGCGCCAACTAGATCGACTGACGCGGGAATGGTATATGCATCCCAATGGACAAATTCCCGCCTACGAGTGGCATTTTAGCGATGTGAATCCTCCCGTTCATGCCTGGGGAACTTGGCGCGTTTATCAAATTGAGCAGGAAGTTTATGGTCGTGGCGATACAGACTTTCTAGAAAGAGTCTTTCAAAAATTGCTGCTGAATTTTACCTGGTGGGTTAACCGGAAAGACAATAATGGAAACAACGTCTTTCAGGGAGGATTTTTAGGGTTAGATAACATCGGTATTTTTGACCGCAGTTACGAGTTGCCGACGGGTGGACATATTGACCAATCTGACGGGACAAGTTGGATGGGAATGTATTGCTTGAACATGCTGGCTATGGCTCTGGAATTAGCCAAAAATAACCCAACTTACGAAGATATTGCCAGCAAGTTTTTCGAGCATTTTCTTTATATCGCCGATGGGATGAATCATATCGGTGAAACCAATATTCACTTGTGGGATGACACCGACCAATTTTTCTATGATGTGTTGCACTTACCTCACGGCGCAAGACACCATCTCAAAGTGCGTTCGATGGTGGGATTAGTTCCCCTGTTTGCAGTGGAAACCCTCGAGCAAAATACCTTAGAGAGGTTCCCAGGTTTTAGGCAACGGTTTGAATGGTTTATTAACAATCGCCCCAACCTGCAAAAAAATATCGCTTGTTTAGAAATACCAGGAATCGGAGCTAGAAGATTGCTTGCCATTGTCAACCCGGAAAAACTCAAATCAATCTTGCAAAGAATGTTAGATGAAACTGAGTTTTTGAGTCCCTATGGCATCCGATCTGTTTCCAAATACCATGCCGACCATCCCTACATTTTTGAAATTGACGGACAGCCTTATCGGGTTGATTACGAACCCGCAGAATCTACCAGCGGGATGTTTGGTGGAAATTCTAACTGGCGTGGCCCAGTTTGGTTTCCCATGAATTACTTAATTATTGAGTCCTTGCAAAAGTTATACCGTTACTTGGGGGATGAGTTTAAAGTTGAATGCCCCACAAGATCTGGTCAATTCATGAATTTAACAGAAGTGGCAACAGAACTCTCCCATCGACTGATGAGGATTTTCTTAAAAAATGGTACAAATCATCGCCCCGTTCATGGTGGCAATTACCTGTTTCAAACCGATCCTCACTGGCGCGATCTGATTCTGTTTTACGAGTACTTCCACGGCGATAATGGTGCTGGGTTGGGAGCCAATCATCAAACAGGTTGGACTGGTTTGGTGGCAAGTTTGATCCGCAACTGCAATTCTTAACTTTGCGGATTCTAAATCTCTGTGGGTTGGTGCGTTACGCTATCGCTAACGCACCTACATGGAGAGACTAAATCTCATCGGTGGTGCGTTACGCTATCGCTAACGCACCCTACATCGAGAGATTTAAGGGTAATTTCTGAATCTCAATATCACTGGTTTGTCACTTTCAGGTCACATTTGTTTTTGACCTTAAAGATAGGGAGTTGAATAAACTTCTCCCAAAACTCTTGTGGGATAGGCAAACTCTTGTGGGATAGGCGTCCCGCCTGTCTTTAAACTTTTCAACCGTTGTTTATGGTGATTTTAGTCATGAATACTCGTTTTTTGCAAGGCACTTGCTCTCTAGCTAGCCTTACTATTGCAATCGTTGCTTTGAGCGGATTCTCAGCACAAGCTCAAACTAGGAAAAATGCTGCGGCACCTGCACGCGTTCCGGGTACGGCAAGTACTTCTAGCTCTGGGTTGCGGACTCAACGTCAGGTAGCACAAAATGTTGCGCCTGGTAGAACTACTCTTTCTGGTCCGAGCTACATTGGCATCGGTGGAAATCTCATCGGTTTTGGGGGCGATTCACCTCTGAGCGAAAGGTCTTTTGCGATTATCAGCAAGATTGGTTTAACTAACAATTTGTCTTTGCGTCCCTCGGTTTTGGTTACCGATACTCCTCCAGTTTTTTTAGTGCCGCTGACTGTTGATTTTCCAGTCCAGTCAGTCACTCCAAATGGACAAATTAATCTCGCTCCTTATCTGGGTGGGGGAGCTGTAGTTTCAACAAATGATGGTGCTAAAGCTGGCTTTCTATTGACAGGGGGTATAGATGTGCCGCTGTCGCCTCGATTTACAGCAAATGCTGCGGCAAATGTCGGTTTTATTGATGGAGCAGAAGTCGGTCTAACAGTGGGCGTTGGTTACAACTTTTAAGCGATGCAAGCATTTTGCATGAGAGCGAAACGGCAAAACTTGAACAGGAAAAAAGACTATGGGATGGCGACGAATCTTACTGTTACTGATTACAGGAACGAGCGTTGCGAGTTTGGGACTTGTTGGATGCACAACTGGGGAACGCAACTTTGAAGCAGAAGCTCAAGCTCCAGTTACTTCCACTCCAATTCAAACACCTGCACCCGCGCTTCCACCCCAAGAAAGGGAAGCAGATGTCCCCTTTGTCCCAACGCCACAATCAGTTGTGAACGCCATGCTGGAACTGGCAAAGGTCGGTCCAAATGATGTGCTGTACGACCTCGGTAGCGGCGATGGGCGAATTCCGATTACAGCGGTGCAGAAATACGGCGCGAGTCGTGCTACCGGCGTGGACATTAATCCCCAACTCGTGCAGCAAAGTCGAAATAATGCTCAGACTGCGGGAGTAAGCTCGCGCGTCGAATTCCGGCAACAAGACTTGTTCAAAACCGACTTGAGCAACGCAACTGTAGTGACGCTTTATCTGCTGCAAGATGTCAATTTAAGACTGCGACCCAAGTTGTTGCAAGAACTCAAACCCGGTACTCGTATTGTCTCCCACAATTACACAATGGGCGACTGGAAACCAGAGCGGGTAGTGCAAATGGAATCAGAAGGAGACCGCCAGCACACGCTTTATTACTGGGTCGTGCCTGAAAACGTTCCAGAAAATTTGCGATAAACTTGCAATTTCCCATTAGCAATTAGCAATTAGCAATCAGCATTTGTTTTCTGTTCTATTACTGGGAGAAACATCATGAAAGGATTGAAAAATAAGAATGCCCTAATTACAGGCGGAAGTTCGGGCATCGGTCAGGCAATAGCTATCCGCCTTGCCCAAGAAGGTTGCAACATTGCCATCAACTATCGCTCCAGTCCGGAAGGGGCCCAAGATACCGAAGAAATGGCGATGCAAAAGGCATGTGGAGACATCGAAAATTGTGGTGTTAAGTCTCTGTTAATTCAAGGCGATGTCTCCAAAGAAGAAGACATTATCAGAATGGTCAATACGGTAGTTGAGAAATTTGGCAGTTTAGATATTTTGCTCAACAATGCCGGAATTCAAATCGAATGCCCATCTCACGAAATTCCCACAGCAGACTTTGACCGGGTGATTGGAGTCAACCTGCGGGGTGCTTATCTATGCGCCCGCGAATCTATCAAACACTTTCTATCCCAAAACAGTCCAGGGATTATTATCAATATTTCCAGCGTTCACGAAATTATTCCCAGACCGATGTATGTCAGCTATTCCATCAGTAAAGGCGGGATGGAAAATCTGACTAAAACATTGGCATTGGAATATGCAAACCGAGGCATTCGCGTCAACGCCATCGCCCCAGGCGCGACTATTACGCCGATTAATCAAGCTTGGATAGATGACCCCCAAAAAAAGGCTGTTGTAGAAAGTCACATTCCGATGGGGCGCGCTGGTACTTCCGAAGAAATGGCGGCAGCAGTGGCTTTTTTAGCGTCTGATGAAGCGGCTTATATTACCGGACAAACGCTGTTTATCGATGGTGGATTGACGCTTTATGCCGACTTCCGGGAAGCTTGGTCTGCTTGAATCATTAGATCAGATTGCTTTTCACCTTTGTTTCTGCGTATATCTCTCGTGACAAAGCGACGATTTTTCAGAGAAACTTTGGTGTTTGCCTAAGGTTTCAATCCAATTTGTGGTAGGGACACGGCATCAGTAAGTTTTATCCCCCGCTCAAACTTCTTCCGATGCCGTGTCCCTCCGGTGCGATGGGAAGAATGGAAAATTTTGAGTCGTAGGGACACGGCATCAATCGGTTTTGCGTTGCATCACAAGGCTAAAGGCCCCTGTGCTACTACTCACGTATGGGGGTGGCCCAGAAAAATCATCGCGGTCGGGGCACGGCATCAATCGGTTTTGCGTTGCATCACAAGGCTAAAGGCCCCTGTGCTACTACTAGGTCGAAACTTTGGCGATCGCCTCTTCTTGCGTAATATCATGTCCCTTCGTATCGGACTCGTATGGTTAATGGTGTTGTAGGGGCGGGTTTTACCGAAAACGTTTGAGACTGGGCGAATTGTCTTTATACGGGGATCTAGTCTGGCTTGAAACGGCTATAAACCCGGTTTCTTAAAGAAACCGGGTTTCTGAATCGCGCCAGTTCAATTAAAATAACAAGGAGAATTTTGCTGACGATTTAATAATTCGCGAGACTCTTGTTTTACCCAACCGTTCATTGCTGCTTGTTGCAACTCCATAAAGGCGATTAAATCTTCCGATGGGTATTTAGTTCTCAGGAGCGATCGCAATTTGTTTTCCGCGCTCACTGTCAGATATCCTGTCGTTAAAGCTTCTTTGACTAAATTGCTGATAGATGCCATATATATCTCCCCAATCAATGCCAGATTAGCTGCTTTTTTACCTTTGTTTCGCCCACAAACAGGCGAGTTGATTCACAAATTTAATAATTATACACTAATAAGGCTATGACGCGAGCCATCTCAAATAAAAATCTTTAAGCTTGTAGTTGCGCTGTCTTCCCGCTTAGCGCAACTACGAACCACTAGAAAGCCGGATGTTTTTTCCGCTTCAGTCGCGAACTTGCTGCGATCGCTGCAACGCCTAGCAATCCCAATACCGTACTCGGTTGCGGTACGCTTTTCTCAGTATCCGACTTGGGGGCTTGGTAAGTTGCACCCCAAATTTCGCTGTTTGTGCCGGTGATGTTGCGAACAAATGTACCTTGTCCGGTGACGGTATTGATGAAAATTTGTTGGCGATCTCTCGTATATCCAAACAAATTCCCATTCTCGAAGGTCAAGCCAAACACATGTTTAAAACCAATGTTGCCATCCCCAAGAACGAGGTAAGTAGAATTGGTTATATCGATGGAATACAAGCGATCTTTTCCGTATTGCCCGCCTTTAGAAATCGCCAATAATCGATTATTAGCAGCATCAAATACTAAATCCCCACTACTAACGCAAGTTGCTAGTTATCGGCGTTGCCAGCTTGCTAATTGCTAATATAGGATTTTTACCAATCTCGCCATTAGCCATTAGCCATTAGCCGCTCCCAGAGAGATAACTAGCAACTTATTCAAATCAACTTCTTACAACTCGCTGAAGCTAATTCCGAATAGCTTTCCAGTATCAGATATAGCGATATCTGTGAACGCAACCGCTCCGCTTGCAACTTGCGTAAATCGTCATTTGTAGATACGAAAGTCGCGGCTTGGGCAGCAGCCGATGTGCCAAATGCAACCATCGCACCCCCCAGGGATATTGATAATTTTTTGGCAGTCGCTTGATGATTGCTGTCAAAGCGGCGCTGTTGCGGGGAATTACCCATAATTCTGGTAACAGCCTGCAAAAATGTCGCTATTTTTTCAGGAATCATTTAATTTTCTCTTAAAGTAATTTAAGTGGTGTCTGTAGTTCTACGGTTATAAAATTAGGGAAGAATCGGGAAGAAGTAGGGAAGAACCGCAACTTGTAATAAAACGCAACATCCGGAGGCGGATCCTCGGAGATCTCGTTCCCAGGCTCTTGCCTGGGAACGAGTGCCGAGAGGCTCTGCCTCTGGCTTGATCAAACGCCAAAACGCAATGGTAGCTGGGGTGTGTGCAATGAGCGCGAATTTAGCTGTGTTGGTGGAACAAATGCAAGTGGCGTTGGATGCGATCGCGCCAGCCGTCGTTTTCTGCAATGCACGCAAGCAAGTGCAGTGGTGCAATGCGTCGTTTGAACAATTGGTCGCTCGCCCGCACAGCAGTATCATCGGACACAAGTTATTAGAGGTGGTACCGCTTCCAAAAGCCCGAAAAGCCGTTCGTAGATGCTTGAAACGCAGTAGCAAAGTGACTCAGGGGGAGTACGAAATTACAGAGTATGAATTTCAGCCGTCTGGAAGAGACCCGGTTTCTGTGCTGGAAATTTCTGGTAGCTGGAGCGCGATTGGGGACGATCGCCAACGCGCCGAAGCCGGATTAAAAGCCAGCGAAACCAAGTTGCGCGCCATCGTAGAAAATGCCAATGATATCTTTGTCCTGATCGACACTGCAACGGGAAAGTTATGCTACATTTCGCCTAAAGTTTCAGATTTAATGGGATATACTCCGGATGAAATGGAGGGTCGATCTTTTGAACCCTTCGTCCATCCCGATGACATATCCAAGTGTCAGGAAGCCTTCAACCGAGTCGTAACAACAGGGGAAAAACAATTAGGAGTTGAACAGCGCGTCAGACATAAAAATGGCAGTTGGAGATGGCATGTTTTTAACGCATCTACTTTACGAGATGAAGAGGGAAACTTGCTGATCGTTGCGAGTGGGTGGGATATCACCGAACGGAAACTAGCAGAAGAAGCGTTGCGAGAAAGTGAATTTAAGTTCCGCACCATTGTCGAGAACGTTAACGATTTGATGTTTATCGTTTACCCGGATGGGTTGGTATCCTACGTTTCTCCTAATGTTTTGCATGTCATGGGTTACTCTCCGGAGGAACTGGTAGGTAATTACATGCCTGCCGTGCATCCTGATCACGAGGAAAAAGTTTTAGATGCTTTCAACCAAGTGTTAACAACGGGTGAAAAGTATTCTGGACTTGAGTATCGAGTTCAATATAAAGATGGTACTTGGGCATGGCATATTAGTAATCTTGCTTTAGCGCAAGATGCTAATGGTAAAAAAGTAATTGTTGGTGTAGGGCTGGATATAAGCGAACAGCAAGCTGCGCTGCGCAAACGCAAACAAGCAGAAGAAGCTTTAAAAGCATCAGAAGCGAAACTCAATATGATTCTCAGCAGTGCGCGTGGTGCTGTTAGCCATTACCGCAATTACAGCAATCGGGTATGGGAAGTCGAATATCATTCACAGGGATGTGTTTGGGTTTGGGGTTATACGGCTGAAGAATTAATGGCAGATCAATACTTGTTTGCATCGCGGATGCACCCGGATGACTGGCAAGAAATGCTGCAAAATGTCTTTGATTATATTTTTACCGAACGCACTTATGAATGCGAGTATCGCTATTTCCATCCAGATGGAAGTCTGCGCTGGATTTCCCTGACTTTGAGTTCGGTTCGAGATGATGCGACAGACTGTTGGAGAACAACGGGAATTTCCATTGATATTACCGACAATAAACGTGCAGAAGCAGCTTTAATCGCTTCAGAAACCAGACTCACAACAATTCTTAATCGGGCGTTGGCTGTCATCTCTAGAGTGAGGATTTATGATGATGGTGAATGGGAATTTGAATATTGTTCTCCTGCCAGTATTCAGCTTTGGGGCTATGCGCCAGAAGCGATAATTGCTGACAAAAATATTTTCGGTTCGCGCATAGTGCCGGAAGATTTTGCAGTTCTCAATCAACAAGGTGTTGCATCTGTTTTTGTCGGGGAAGCTTGCGAAGGCGAGTATCGGTACAACCACCCGGATGGCAGATTGCGCTGGTTTGCTTTTAGCTTTAGCCCTGAGCGAGATGCAGCGGCAAATTGTTGGATGGCGACGGTAATTTCTAGCGATATTACTGCTCGCAAATCAGCCGAAGCTGCTTTAGCTGAAAGTGAGGAAAGATATCGTCAAATTATCGAAACGGCACAAGAAGGAATCTGGGAAATAGACGCGGATGGGATTACTACTTTTGTCAATCCTAAAATGGCCGATCTACTGGGTTATAAGGTGGCTGAAACCATCGGTCAGCCAATATTTAATTTTATGGATGAAGAATACATTGCGTACGCATCCCAATATCTAGAACGTCGTCGTCAAGGAATTGAAGAACAACACGATTTTAAATTCCGTCGCCAAGATGGCTCTGATTTGTGGGCAATTGTCTCTGGCAATCCACTCCAAAACGAGAAAGGAGAATTTATAGGCGCGTTAGCCACAATCACCGATATTACAGAGCGAATTCAGGCAGAAGAAGCGTTGCGACTTTCTGAAGCGAGATTAAGGGCGCTTTACGAATCGATTAGTTCTGCAATTGTACTGGGGAATTCGACGGGAATTGTGGATTGTAATAGTGCAGCAGAACGACTTTTTGGCTGTTCTCGTGCAGAAATGATTGGCAAGCATGTTTCTCTATTTTCATCTCCCATCCAGCCAAATGGTGAAGATGCTTATACACTTGCCAATCAAACGATCGGGTTAGCTTTAGAAAAAGGCAATTATACTTTTGAATGGATGCACCGTCGCGCGGATGGGGTGGATTTTCCGGCAGAAGTTTGTTTAACAGCAGTGGATGTAGGCGCGAACAAATACGTCCAAGCGATTGTGCAAGATTTGAGCGATCGCAAGCAAGCAGAAGCTGCTTTAGCACAACGGGCAAGTCTAGCCGCATTTCGCGCCGATGTCGGTAGCGCACTCGGAATGAGCGATAGTTTATTAGTCATGCTCAATCGCTGTGCAAAGGCGGCAGTCAAACATTTAAATATTACTTGCGCGCGCATTTGGACGATCAACGCCACAGAAAATATCTTCGAGTTACAAGCGAATGCAGGCAGCAATACTCGCTCTAATGCTGCTTACAATCGCATACCTTTTCACAAATTCTTCCCCAATCAATCGCAAAAGCTTTCTAGCAATAACGCCATCCTCAAAAATCGAGCCATTGTCAATCCGAATTGGGTGCAGCGCGAGGGAATTGTTGCTGCTGCCAGCTATCCCCTGATGTTAGAGTCAGAAATATTAGGAATGCTGGTGATTTTTTCCAAATCAGAATTAACCGAATCTACCCTCGAAGCATTGCACTTTGCAGCTAGAGAAATTGCCTTAGGCATCAAGCGCAAACAAGCTGAAGCCGCACTCCAGCGTCGCGCCCAAATTGATAGCCTGCTGAGCAGTATTTCCAGGCAGTTTATCGACTCTGATGCAGACGCGGCGATTCATTTTACATTAGAAGCGATCGCTAAGTTCATCAATGCCGAACGCCTCTGCATTTTTGAGTATGCAGAAAACCAAGAACGATACCGCTTGCTTTACGATTGGTGTGCGGCTGGAATTCAAGTTTTTGGCAATTGCCATCAGAATACTGAGGCTTCCATTAACGTTTGTTCTTGGTTGAATCACCAGATGCTTAACGGTCGAGTCGTCGCCCTTTCTCATCTAGACGAACTGCCACCAGACGCAACAGAAACCCGAGCATCTTTTGAAACACAATTGATTAAATCTTGCCTGAATGTCCCCATGATTCACGCTGGCAAAGTGGTCGGTTATATCGGTGCAGATGCCATGCGGTTTGCCAAAACTTGGAGTCAAGATGATATTAATTTAGTCAGATTGGTAGGAGAAATCATCGCCATCGGACGCGCCAGACATCAAGCCGAATCTGCTTTAAAAGTTGCCAAAGAAACCGCCGAAAATGCCAGCAGATCTAAGAGTATTTTCTTAGCAAATATGAGTCACGAACTCCGCACCCCGCTAAACGCCATTCTCGGTTTTTCCCAATTAATGGAACGAGACCCCGCCATCACCTCCCGTCAGCGAGAATTCCTGGGAATTATTAACCGCAGCGGCGAACACTTGCTCGCTCTGATCGATGATGTGTTAGAAATGTCCAAAATTGAGGCAGGGCGAATCGTTTTAAATCCGGCTCCATTTAACTTGCATTTTTTATTAGAAACCTTGCAAGAAATGTTTCAAATTCGCACCCAAAGCAAGCAATTATTCCTGGAGTTTGATATCGCCCCCGACTTGCCGCAAGTTGTTGTCACCGATGAAGGTAAATTGCGGCAAGTGTTAATTAATTTATTGGGAAATGCGGTTAAATTTACCCAAACCGGAGGCATCACGTTGCGGGCATTTGCCGAGCGAACCCAAACCGTTAACCCTCAACTATTTTTTGAAATAGAAGATACCGGCAAAGGCATTGCCCCCGAAGAAATGGATCGCCTCTTCCAACCTTTTGTCCAAACCGAAAGCGGAATTAAATCAAAAGAAGGGACTGGTTTAGGATTGACAATTAGCAGACAATACGTGCAACTAATGGGAGGAAATATCGATTGCAATAGTGTCTTGAGTGAAGGGTCGATTTTCAGTTTTGATCTGCCAGTCACGTTAGCTAAAGCCGGGGAAATTATTGCCCAATCTACGACCAAAGGGCGAGTCATTCAACTGGCTCCAAATCAACCATTATACCGCATTTTAGTTGTAGATGACCGGCAAGAAAATTGCCAATTACTATTACGATTGCTGCAAACGGTGGGATTTGAAACGAGAAGTGCGGCGAATGGAGAAGAAGCGATCGCAATTTGGCAGCAGTGGCATCCTCATCTAATCTGGATGGACATGCGAATGCCTCTAATGGACGGCTACGAAGCTACTAGGCAAATAAAAGCCATGCAGCGTAGCACAGGCGTCTCGCCTGTGGGAGCTCTTGAGCAGCGTAGCACAGGCGTCTCGCCTGTGGGAGCTCTTGAGGAAAATTACTTTCCTAATACTTTCATTATTGCTTTAACCGCGAGTGGGTTTGAAGAACAACAAGCCAATGTTTTTGCAGCGGGATGCGATGACTTTGTTCGCAAACCTTTTAGAGAACAAGTGATATTTGATAAACTGGCTCAATATTTGGGAGTAGAATATATTTACGAACAGCCACCAGTAGAAAACTCTCTAACTCCAGCTAACAGTCAAATCGAGCAACTTGATGGTATTGCAGAAATGCCTTCAGAATGGATTGAACAATTGTATCAAGCAGCGATCGCAGTTGATGGGGATATGATTTCCCAACTGATCGATCAAATTCCTTCTACTCACAGAAGTTTAGCAAAAGAATTGAGTACGCTGGTATATAATTTCTGCTTTGATGAAATTATGACAATGATTGAAACTTGTTGCGGCTAATGGCTAATGGCTAATGGCTCAATCGGGAAATTTTAGTAACAGCAAAAGCCCAACAATCAGAGCGAGAAAACTTTGCCAATTTGGAAGTTGCTGCTGTTTTCGCCAAACCTTTTCGTCCGTTGCTATTAGCCGAGCAGATCTGCATCGCACTCGGCTGGATCTAGGTAAATTATGCACTAACAGTTGTGCCGTTCGCGCACTTCGGGCAACTTCCACCAAGGAACATTAGGATATTGGTGATGTTCCTCGTGATAGCCAAAATTATAGCAAGTGATAAACGACCACCAAACGGGAAATGAAGTACTTTTGGCGCGATGAGGATTTGTATATCCCTCTTCTGGCTCTTGGTGGGTCAAAAAGGTGCCAAAATAAAACAATTGCACCGAACTCAAAAGTGAAGGAATTATCCAAAATAAAGCGATGTTCGCAATGGGAATCTGGATCGCAAGAATAATGAAGATTAAATTCAACCCCATTAGTCTTGTCCAACTCCAGTAATTTTTCATGAAATAGAGATACCACCTAAAAAAGTCTTTGTGCTTGAGGTCGTGGAAATCTGGATCTTTTTCGCTAGAAGGAAAGCGATGGTGCAAATGATGCTTTTTCAACAATTCTTTGTAAGAAAATAGTCCATAAACCAATAAGGCTAGTGACCCTACAAAGTTATTAATTCTGGGGTCTTTAGGATAAACCACCCCATGCATGGCATCGTGAGCCGTAATAAATAAACCTGTATATAAAAAGGTTTGTAAAACCAAACCAACCCCTATCCAAAAAATAGGAACTTGAGAAAGAGCGACGGAGAGTAGAAAAATTAGACTAATCGCCCATAAACTAATGATGGAAACAGCGATCGCTAGTCCTTTAATAGATTCTTCATCCACAGAGACCGAGGTAAATTTGATTGATTGCACGCCTTTTACCCGCTTTATTACGCTTTGTTACGGCTTCATCTTAACCACCCATTCCAGCGATAATGTCTATCTATAGTGTCAAAATATCACCCTTTCTTAAGACCGATATTTGTGCTGGATAAAATGTTGGTTCGACCACGCTTTCTGTAGGGATTTTGTTGATTTAGCAAGCGATCAATTGCTGAGTTCGTAGGCTACATCGCTAGAGGGATGAAACATCTAAATTTACTAATAAAAATATTAAGAAAAGACGAAAGTTTTAATATGAGTCTGACATGGTAGCAGGAAGAAAATATGGTTGCGAACGCTAAAAAACGTGCTTTTGGCATATTCCCCAGCCGTAAAGCCGCAGAGCAAGCAATAAATGAATTAAAAGCTGGCAATTTTCCCATGGAGAACGTTTCCGTCATTGCCAAACAAGCCGCAGAAAATGCTCAACTTAGTGGTGTAACAATGAGCGATCGCATCGGCGATCGAGATGTAGATTCCACAGGAGCAATGGGAGACGCCGTTACGTGTGCTACCTGGGGTACTGTTTTAGTCGGTTTGACCAGTTTAGCCCTTCCCGGTATCGGTCCCATCCTAGCCGCTGGTAGCCTCGGCGTAGGGTTGCTTACAGGTGTCGCAGGTACGGCGCTGACTGTAGCCAATAGCGGTGGTTTGGTGAAAGCACTAACTGAGTTGGGTATTGACGAACAGCAAGCGAGAACTTATAGCGATCGCCTGATCCAAGGTTATTATTTAGCTTGTAGCCGGGAAGCCCCGCACTCTACCCCGCAGGGGTGAGTGTCGGGATGAAAGGCGCGTGACTTCGCGGTAGCGAAGGAACAATAACCTTTCCCACTCGTCTAGGAAATGTGTTATCATAATTCAAGAAGCGTGATAAAGGTCGAATCATGTTGAAAGCAGTCAAGGTCAGAATCTATCCCACTGATGGGCAGCAAGCGTATCTAGCAAGAGCGTTTGGTTGTTGTCGATGGGTGTGGAATCGATCGCTTGCCATTATGTCTGAAACCTACAAGGAGACGGGCAAAGGTGTTTCTGCTTATGACATGAAAAAACAACTTCCAATCTGGAAAAAAGAGTTTGAATGGCTTAGTGAATGTTATTCGCAGTGTCTTCAATCTTCCGTCCTAAACCTGTCTCAAGCTTTTATCAACTTCTTTGACGGTCGCGTTAAATATCCGACATTCAAATCAAAGTATGGGCGGCAGTCGATTCAGTTTCCCGCTAACGTCAAAATTGAAAGTGAATCGCTCATCAAGTTTCCTGGCTATTTGGGGAAGGTGAGTGCAAAAATTCACCGGACATTTGAAGGAAAATTAAAAAATGTCACTGTTTCCAAAATGCCGGACGGTCGCTATTATGCTTCACTTTTGTTTGACGATAGAACTGCAAAACCTGAAGAGAACAAAGAAGGGAAAGCAATAGGGATTGACCAGGGATTAACGCATTTTGCGGTCACATCAGATAAATCAAAATACAACAATCCAAAGCACCTTAAAAAGCACGAAAAGAACCTGAAGCGTAAGCAGCGCAAACTATCGCGCAAAAAGAACAAAGCAACTAAACGTTACCAAAAAGCTCGAAAGTTGCTGGCTAAAGTGCATTCTAAGATTTCACGGGTAAGAGAGGATTTTTTACACAAGCTATCCCGCAAAATAGTGAACGAAAACCAAGTTATTTGTGTAGAGGATCTGGCAGTTAAGAACATGGTGAGAAACCACAACCTAGCCAAAGCTATTTCAGATGTGGGCTGGGGAATGTTCTGTACCATGCTCAAATACAAAGGAGAGATGGAAGGAAAGATTTACATCGAAGTCGATCGCTTCTTTCCCTCTTCTCACCTCTGCTCCGAAACACTCTTACCAATCCCCAAAATGGGGCTGGATATCCGATCGTTTGATTGCCCTCATTGTGGTAAAACGCACGATCGAGATGTCAATGCTGCCATTAACATCAAAAATGAAGGCTTGCGGATACTGGTCTCAGGAAGTGGGACTACTGCTCACGGAGGGAGTGTAAGACCAAAGCGGCATGGGCGTAAGTCTACTGCTGCGGCGGCAACTCCCGCTTGAACTGAGAAGCCCGCGCTCAACCGTTGGTGAGCGTCGGGTACTTCACTCATCGTAGATGGGACCGATGAAGAAATTAATCGTGCTGGAGAAATTTTTAGCCAGCAGGGCATTCAAAATTGGGGCATTTTTGGTTAATTAGTCCGTTGTGTAGGGGCTTTATGCAATCATCGACTGTTTCACTAAACCTCTTGCAAAAATATTGAACCCGCCAGGGAATAAATTCCCACAGCGAGTAGCTCAAGTCCGTTAAAACGGACTGGTTTGATTAGATTTAGTCGGTTAAAACCGACTTCAGCTATTAGCCCGGCAATTTATTTCCGGGCGGGTTGTAGCAAGAGAACTCAGTCTCTCCTCATAGCTCAATTGCCTTAAACTTGACTGGTTTGATTAGATTTAGTCGGTTAAAACCGACTTCAGCTACTCGCTGTGGAAATTTATTTCCGGGCGGGTTGTAGACTTTTGCCCCGTTTCCTGACTACTGACGCTTTTGTTGTGAGGTGCAAATAATTTGAATTCAATTTTGTTGAGCATAAAGTTTTTTGAGCGATGAAGCGCGCTCATCTCCAAATGCTTAAAACGAGAATATTTATCTAAAATACCCGTCTCTGCAATTTCGGTAAACTTGAAAAAAGCCGATTTTTTAAAGGTTTTATAAAGTTTTATCTATAAATAAAAATTAAGAAGGGCTGTTTGCCACAGCCCCGAACTTGATGAAAGATTCCTCTCCTTGTGAGAGGAATCAGTAGATGCAAGAATCCGCCATCCGGAATGCAGCGGAGTGTCAACCGCGACAAAATCAACCGAATTTACCCGCAGTGGAGGCAATGAGGAATGCCGCGAAGGTGAGGACAAAGCCAACGGTGAAGTGAACTAGACCCACCAACCAACCTTGAACGATGGACAAAGCAACAGGCTTATCCTTCCAGCGCACCAGGTTCGCCAGCGGCGTGCGTTCGTGCGCCCAGACGAGAGTTTCAATCAACTCTTGCCAATAACCGCGCCAGCTAATCAGGAACATGAAGCCAGTTGCCCAAACCAAGTGTCCGAAGAGGAACATCCAAGACCAGACAGACAGGTTACTCGTACCGTAGGGGTTGTATCCGTTGATTGTTTGCGCCGAATACAGCCAGAGATAGTCGCGGAACCAGCCCATGAGGTAGGTTGAAGACTCGTTGAACTGTGCCACATTCCCTTGCCAGATGCCCAACAGTTTCCAGTGGAAGTAGAAAGTCACCCAGGCAATCGTGTTGAGCATCCAGAAAATGGCGAGGTAGAAAGATTGCTCCCAAGCCGAAGTTTGGCAGGTGCCGCCCCGACCAGGGCCATCGCAGGGGAAGGTGAAGCCGAAGTCCTTTTTATCGGGCATCAGCTTGGTACCGCGCGCATCCAACGCACCCTTGACGCAAATCAGGGTAGTCGTGTGCAGACCGAGTGCGAAAGCGTGATGCACCAGAAAATCTCCCGGTCCAATCGTCAAAAACAGCGTGTTGGTGCTGTGATTAATCGCATCCAACCAGCCAGGTAACCAAACGTTACCGTGGTTTGGCCAAGCCGTTGTCGCAATGCTATCTGGGTTGGAAAGCAGGGTATCGAAGCCATACAGCAGCTTACCGTGCGCTGATTGGATGAACTGAGCAAACACCGGCTCGATCAAAATTTGCTTTTCTGGGGTGCCAAAGGCGACCACAACGTCGTTGTGGACGTATAACCCTAATGTATGGAAGCCCAAAAATAGCGATACCCACGATAAGTGAGATATTATCGCTTCTTTATGCTTCAGTACCCGATCCAAAACGTTGCCTTTATTTTGTTCTGGGTCGTAGTCCCGCACCCAGAAAATCGCACCGTGGGCAAATGCACCCACCATCAAAAAGCCTGCAATGTACTGGTGATGGGTATATAGCGCTGCTTGAGTGGTATAGTCAAACCCCATGAAGGCGTAAGGCGGCAGCGAATACATGTGTTGCGCTACCAACGACGCGGCGACTCCCAAAGCAGCGAGGTGAATTCCTAGCTGGAAGTGCAGCGAATTGTTATAGGTGTCGTACAGTCCGTGGTGGGGCAGGTTAAACTGACCTTCGGTTGGAGTGCCAAAGAAATTTTTGGAGTTGAGCATTTCTTTGATGCTGTGACCAATCCCCCAGTTTGTCCGGTACATGTGTCCGGCGATAATGAAGATGACTGCGATCGCTAAGTGATGGTGCGCCATATCCGTCAGCCACAAAGATTGCGTCTGGGGATGGAAGCCGCCCAAAAACGTCAAAATCGCAGTTCCAGCGCCAGTGGAAGTACCAAAAGCATGTTCGAGCGTATCAGGATCTTGGGCATAAACTCCCCAATTCCCCGTGAAAAACGGCGCTAAACCCGCCGGGTGGGGTCGCATCGTCAAGAAATTCTCCCAACCCACGTGAATTCCGCGAGATTCGGGAATCGCCACGTGAATTAAGTGACCCGTCCAAGCTAAGGAACTGACGCCAAACAACCCTGCCAGGTGGTGATTGAGCCGAGGTTCCGCACTCTTAAACCAAGTTAAGCTGGGACGGAATTTCGGCTGTAGGTGCAACCAACCCGCGAACAAGAAAAGTGCAGCTAGCAGCAGCAAGAACACCGAACCCTGATACAGGTCATTATTCGTCCGCATCCCGATGGTGTACCACCAGTGATAGACGCCAGAGTAAGCAATGTTAGCCGGATAGCTGACACCGCCTTGGGTGAAGGCATCAATTGCCGGTTTGCCGAAGTGCGGGTCCCAAATCGCGTGGGCGAGGGGACGCACGTTTATTGGATCTTTAATCCATAACTCAAAGTTACCTTGCCAAGCAACGTGGAATAGAAGGCTAGAAGTCCACAAGAAAATAATTGCCACGTGCCCAAAGTGAGTGGCAAAAATCTTTTGATAAAGACCTTCTTCGGTGATGCCATCGTGGCTTTCAAAATCGTGAGCCGTGGCAATTCCGTACCAGATGCGACGGGTAGTCGGGTCTTGAGCAAGGTCTTGGCTAAATTTGGGAAATTTTGTTGCCATGTACTTTACTGAATTCCTCCATTTAGCGAATGCGAATTGCTAGTCAATCGCGAGAATCAAAACGCTTGCCATAGGGAATCTCCCGCCAAATTAACAAACATTTGTTGGCGACTATCAGGATAAAAATCAGGGCTGACGCAGAATTACCCATTAGATTATTGTTAGCAACAGGTATTGTCGCTGCGTCAGCCCTGAAGAGTTTAATTCCCCAAGTTTTGTTTCATAAGGCAAGCTGGAATCCTTCTCTTTGAGAGAAGTTATTCACAAATTAACTGGTCGTACTTCTTCCTTCGTCTAACTAAAGTATGAGATTAATAGACTTCTGGCATAACTTCTTTTCAGACCGCCAGAGGTATAATGTTAAATCAGTTTGTATTCACAGCTACAAAGCGACTCCAGGGCACGACATAATTAACGTTTATCGTGGAATATGCCGCGCCCCTACTGGTATATTTTTTGATATGATGTCCGTTGAATTGCCCATAATAAAGAAACCTCACAGAGTCGTTGCGTAGGGACACGGCATCATAGATATCTCGGACAAATAGATAACTTTAATAATGCCGTGTCCCGGCTGCTAATTATGGGTAATCGACCGGACATCATATGATTCAAATAAACAGGAATTACGCAAAGTTTGTATATTTAACCCAAGTTGCTAGTTATAAAAGCGATCCCCCCAACCCCCCTTCCCAAGGGGGGCCCAAGAGTGCTTAACGTAAATTCCCCCCCTTAATAAGGGGGGCTGGGGGGATCTAAAACCAAGATTCCATAACTAGCAACTTGAGTTATTTAGATCTTGCACCAATCTCATACCCCGCCAGGGAATAAATTCCAAGGGCTTTTAGCGTAAGTCCGTTAAAACGGACTGGTTTGATGGCATTTAGTCGGTTTTAACCGACTTGTAGAGACGTTATATATAACTTGTAGAGACGTTATATATAACGTCTCTACAGTAATCCGGAAATTTATTTCCGGGCGGGTTGGGAGATTGCTGCAAGATCTGAATATACGTAGGGTGCTCTCTTCGAGCAGAGTACGGCACCATGAAATAGTTTAACCCTGACTAATCAGCAATGCCACGGGGAAGTGTTGTAAAATTTGCGAGATCGCTACCCTATCCCCCCAGAAACGGTTTGATTGGTAATCCCATCGCGCCAGGTAGACTGCACGCCTTGGGGCATTAGTAACTTAGTATCTGCCCAAACTTGCTCGCCTTGGGGCAATTCCCCTGGTTTTACTAGGGTGGTAAAGAAGCGAGGGGCGACGGAGATCGCCATTTTATCCCCAAAGCTTCTCGCAAACGCCACGACGCAATCCCTATACTTGCCAACCACATCCACAGGTTGGTAATCTCCTTGCTCAAAAACTGCCAAATTCTCTTTTCTTGCTTGCAGCACTTTGTGAGTTAAAAACAGCTTAATTCGCCCATCTTCCTTGCTAGACAATAGCTCATCGAGCAGTTGATGAATATCTGTCTGTGCTTTGTCTTTAATCTCCTTTAAATACTCGATTCGCCGTTCGTAATTTACCGGACGACGGTTATCTGGGTCAACCATACTCAAATCCCACAACTCGGTTCCCTGATAAGTATCGGGGACGCCTGGAGATGTATACTTCAGCAAAGTTTGGGAAAGCGAATTATAAATTCCATAGGTGGCTATCCACTTTTGGAAAGGCAGAAACTCTTTGATAAATTGATTCGAGTCAGAAGGATCTAAAACTTTCTCCACAAAAGCCAGAAATCCTGCTTCATAATCGCTATCGGGGCGCAACCAAGCCTTGTGCAGCTTCGCTTCTCGGATTGATTTAAGGATATAGTCTTTAACCCGCCCTAAAAATGATTCGTTCTCGCTTTCATCGAAGGGATACGCACCCAACAAACTTTGATAAAAGAAGTATTCGTCATTGGGAACCGGAACGGCTTTCCCTCGCACATAGCTTTTCTTGGGCAGGTTAATTTCGCTCCAATTTTTCACCTGTTTTTCCCATTCTTCGGGTATTTCTGAAAGCACTTGCAATCTTGCCCGCACATCTTCGCCGCGTTTAGTATCGTGGGTAGCCGTGGCGTTCATTTTATGAGGCCAAGCAACGTTTTGGTGTTGATTAAATTCGTGGAAATCTTCACCGGTGATGCCAAATTTACCCGGATATCCGCCTACTTCATTTAAAGCTAAATGTCGGTTATAAACGTAGAATAAGGTATCCTCAATTCCCTTTGCCATTAAAGGGCCACTTAGCTGTTGCATCCGCATCACGAAATGAAGTCGCTCGGCTCTTTCTTCTTCTGTTAGCGACTCTTCCCAGTCGAGCAAGAGCAATTTTTCGATATAATTTAGTTCGTTTAATAGGAGGGGAACTCGTTCTCTGGCTTGTGCGATCGCTTCCTGAATATAACCCCGATCTTGTTCGCTAAAACCATCTCCATTTACATAAGTCCGATAAACTGGAAAAACTCGCAGCACTTCCGCCAGCGCTCGTTTTAACCCATTGATGCTCCATGAATAGAATTGAATTCGGTAAGTTGCTGTAGTAATCCGCATAATTTAATTTGACTACACAATAATGTTTCCGTTCGTAGTTAGGACAAGAGTCCTGATTGATTAGCCGTTCGTAGTCAGGACAAGAGTCCTGATTTATGGTTTGAGGGACTAAAGTCCCTACTACGAACTTTGTGCTAATGTTTCTAATTCATAAAGCGCGAAACTTTGGGGACATATTGTTACTTCTTGAGCGTGAATTAGTTTTTCTGGCATTTTAGAACCCTCTCCCATCCATTTAGTATCGGCAGAATCTAATATCTTTCGCCATATTCCTCCGGGTGATGTTTGGCAGGTTACATCTTTTTGGTTGAAGTTCATGATGCAGAAGATTTGGTTTCCCATACTGTCGCGGCGGCGGAGGAAGATTAGCTTATCTTCCTCTACAGCAGATGCTTCTATATTTTGCTTATCCAGATTTTTCAAAACTGGCATTGTGCGGCGTAGCTGAATTAAATGTTGATGCAGTTCGAGCAAGACTTTGTGTTTGCCTTCTTGCCGTTTCTCCCATTTCAATTTAGATCGATCGAAGGCATCTTTACTGAAGATATCGATAAATTCTCCTTCGCTATAGAAGTCAGAAAAGTCTCGCTTTCTTCCCTGCCTTACCGCTTCGACTAAATCGGCATCTGTGTGACTGATAAAGTAGAGGAAAGGCGAATCTTCTCCGTATTCTTCCCCCATGAATAGCATCGGAATGTAAGGGGAAAGGAAGACAGCACCCGCAGTTAGTTTCAAAGCTTCAAAATCAACTAAATTCGAGAGTCGATCTCCTAACATTCTATTGCCGATTTGGTCGTGATTTTGGGCGAAAATGACAAATTGATTTCCCGAGCGATCTCCTGTCTCGCTCCCATAATATCTTTTCCGATATTGGGAATAGTTCCAGGTGTAAACAAAGCCTTCTTTAAAAGCTTTGGCTAGTTGTTCGCAGCTACCATAATCCTGATAAGATCCCCCCTGTTCTCCTGTCAGGACTGTATGCAAGGCGTGATGAAAATCATCGCTCCATTGAGCATCTATTCCATATCCGCCTAATTCTTTTTCGCGAATTACTCGCACGTCGTTTAAATCGCTTTCTCCTATTAGATAAAATTTCCTCCCTACCCGCATAGAAAGTTCATTTACTCGCTCTGCCAATTCTTGCAAGAAGTGTTTCGCCCCTAAGTCATAAATTGCGTTAATCGCATCCAATCGCAGCGCGTCAATATGGTAATTTTCCAACCAGTAAAGCGCGTTTTGGATAAAAAATTCCCGCACCCCGAAACTATAAATATCGTCAAAATTTATCGCCCTACCCCAAGGAGTTCTGTACATTTCTGTAAAATAAGGGCCAAACTGACTCGTGTAGTTTCCTTCCGGGCCAAAGTGGTTATAAACTACGTCCAGAATAATTGATAATCCTTCTTTATGCGCCGCGTCTACCAGCTTTTTCAATCCTTCGCTACCGCCGTAGGAATTTTGCGCCGCAAACGGATATACGCCATCATAACCCCAATTGCGATCGCCTGGAAATTGAGCCACGGGCATAATTTCAATTGCGTTCACCCCAAACTCGCGCAATTCCCTTAAGCGCGGTATAATTGCCAGGAACGTGCCTGCGGGTGTAAACGTGCCCACGTGCAGTTCGTACATTATCATTTCCTCTAAAGCAATACCCGACCAATCGGCGTCAGTCCAGTTCATTTTAGTATGATCGACTACTTCTGAAGCGCCGTGTACGTCTTTTGGTTGCGAGTGCGATGCTGGATCCGGAAAATCCTTTTCTCCGGCTATTTTGTAATAATAAAGCGTTCCCGGTTCAATATTTTCTGCCATTGTTGAAAAGTAACCCCGCTCGTCTTTTTGCATTGGCAAGAAGCGGTTTTCCGGAGATACAATTTGTACGGCTAAATCTTCGTGAGCCGGTGCCCAAACTGTAAATTCACAACGATTGTTACCAAGATAATTCGCTCCGATTTTCACTTTTTATCTCCTTATTTCATAATTAAAATATACCAGGACTTACCCATGACTAACCTATCACCTTTGTTTCCACCTAGCTCTCTAGTTTACAAATCAACGATTTTTCGTAGAAACCTGGATGGGTGCGCGTAAGTCCTGTATAGGTAAGTTGAATTTAGACCTTGCCTGTTAAACAGAGCGAGGTGAACTACCTACGCTCCCCTATCGGGTGAACGTAGGCTTCCCAATTCACGGGGAGTTGCCTCATCAGTAGTGGACTTACGTCCAAACCGCTTTGGTCTTACACTCCCTCCAAGGGCAGAAGCGCTGGTTCCCAACGCCAA
>NZ_JBHFNP010000087.1:0-2247 GCF_041929235.1 Microseira sp. BLCC-F43 | reverse complement strand
AGTTCTTCAATATATACGCCTAAATTATATCCTATATACTTTTTTGATTCAAACCTCTCTCTAAAAGCAGTTAATCGCTGATATTTTATCTGGTTATAAACCTATCTATAGCCAGAGGAAACAGACACTCTGGCTTGATTGTTACAGGGCTGACGCCAAGAAACCGGGTTTCTCTAAAAAATCGTCGCTTTGTCACCAAAGATATCCCCAGAAACTTAGTTTTGATAGCAGTTCTCGTTTGGCAGGTGCGAACTGGTTTGCTGACTCAATCAACTGCCGTGGTAGCAGTCCGACTTGTAGCACAACTAATAGTTCTGCCTACTTTGCTGTTGCGTTTCTCCAGCTTTCGCTGGTTAGAAAATCAATGTTTGGGCAAAAATCAACCTTAATATTGAACCGCAAAGGCGCAAAGGAGGCAAAGATAGATAGGAAGAACTGTACAGGGAGTTAGAGATGGAAAAGCGACGTTTGGGTAATTCCGATATTGAAATTACTCCCATCATCATGGGGACTTGGCAAGCTGGTAAACGCTTTTGGGTGGGAATTGAAGATGCGGAAACAGTAAAAGCTATCCGTGCAGCGTATGATGCGGGTATCACTACGGTTGACACTGCCGAAGTTTACGGGGACGGTCACTCGGAACAGATTTTGACACTCCCCACAGCTAGAATCCGGGGGATTCTTGCGTCTTAGGGATTCCAATGAATTTACCCTCAGCCGCGCATCTTGACCGTATGCCCTACGGCTGCAAGTCCGCGTATCGCGACTACTTGAGCGGCTGCAATATCTCTATCGGTTGTATAGCCGCAATTTGAGCAAACATGAGTACGTTCTTTTAGTTCTTTCTTCCCTGTCTCAACATTACAATTAGGGCAAATTTGGCTGGTTTTACGTGCATTTACTTTCTGAAAATATACACCACGCTTGAAACAAGTTTGTTCAAGAATATTGAAAAATTGACCGAATCCCGCATCGAGGCAATGCTTGCCTAACATCCCACGGGATAATCCAATTAAATTCAAATCCTCTACAAATACCATCCCTGTGTCGCTACAGATTTGCTGAGACAGCTTTCGATGCCAATCTTTACGACAATTGGCGACGTACTCATGCAATGAAGCAACTTTTTTAACAGCTTTCTTCCAATTGTTCGAGCCAATACGTTTTCTGTAAACACGCTGTTGCAGCAATTTCAGCTGGCGTTCGGCATCTACAAAAAACCTCGGACGTTTAACTAAAAGACCATTAGAAGTTGCGACAAAACTTGTTAGTCCCACATCGATTCCTACTGCTTTTCCGTGGGGCATTGGTGACGGTGGATTAACATCCCATTGGACGGTTAGCATGACGTACCACCCAGAAACACGCTTAACCACACAAGCTTGCTTGATTACTCCACCGTCAGGGATTGAGCGAGATTGACGCACTTTCACCGCACCAATAACAGGCAATTTTACATACCCATTGCTTAATGGGTTTTGCCCTAATTGGGGAAATGAAAAAGATCGCATCCGGCCTGGTTTTTTGAATCTTGGGAATCCGTGATTCTGTTCCCACATGTTGACAAAAGCCTTTTCAAGTCGTCTTAACGTTTGCTGCAAAGATTGAGCGTTAACACGTTGCAAACACTCGTTTTCTTTGCGAGCAGCAGTTAAGGACTTGCATTGACTGGCAAATGTTGGACGGGGTGCATCAGCAGGAATGATATAGCAACTGTGGAGACTGCAAGCATTTACCTCACAACTACGGGACTTGTACCAGTCTTTACGTTCGGCTAAAGCATGGTTATAAACCCGTCGATGGGTTTCTAGCCATTCTTCAAATGTTGCTATTTGATTTTGGGTTGGCTTTAGCTTGAATTCGTCAGTCAGGTTAAACACTTGCATCACCTCCTGATTACATCCTCCAGGAAATTCTACTATTCGTTTGCACGTTTTTTAGAAGTGCGATTTTAATCGCAGGCGCACTACACCCCCATAGTTAGAAACTAGGGGCACTGTGCGCGTTTTTCGGTAGAGTCCCAGCGCCCGCAATGCTTACCACTTGACTTGCACGTGGAGGTGCATCTAGCGAGCGATCGCGCCTCGATTGCCTACCGCAAGTGGCTAAAACAACTCGGCGTCACCTTCGGCGTCACTTGATAGCGTAAGTTGCTAGTTATAAGTTGTGACATTGGTAATTGGTAATTGGTAATTGGTAATGGGATTCATGCCTCAGTCTACTCTTGACAATTACCCAAAACCCGAG
>NZ_JBHFNP010000086.1:0-3604 GCF_041929235.1 Microseira sp. BLCC-F43 | reverse complement strand
AGTCTCGCAGTTAAGCACGCTTATGCCATTGCACTATTAGCACGATGTCCGACCGTACCTAGCGTACCTTCGAACTCCTCCGTTACGCTTTGGGAGGAGACCGCCCCAGTCAAACTGCCTACCATGCACTGTCCCCGATCCCGATAAGGGACCCAGGTTAGAACCTCAAACGCACCAGGGTGGTATTTCAACGTTGGCTCCATGAGATCTAGCGACCTCACTTCAAAGCCTCCCACCTATCCTACACAGATCCGTTCAAAGTCCAATACAAAGCTACAGTAAAGGTTCATGGGGTCTTTCCGTCTTTCCGCGGGGAGATTGCATCATCACAAACATTTCAACTTCGCTGAGTCTGCGGAGGAGACAGTGTGGCCATCGTTACGCCATTCGTGCAGGTCGGAACTTACCCGACAAGGAATTTCGCTACCTTAGGACCGTTATAGTTACGGCCGCCGTTTACTGGGACTTCAATCAAGAGCTTGCACCCCATCATTTAATCTTCCAGCACCGGGCAGGCGTCACACCCTATACGTCCACTTTCGTGTTTGCAGAGTGCTGTGTTTTTATTAAACAGTCGCAGCCACCGATTTTTTGCAACCCTGTTCAGCTCCATTTGTACAACTTCACTTACTTAGGGCATACCTTCTCCCGAAGTTACGGTATCAATTTGCCGAGTTCCTTCTCCGCAGTTCTCTCAAGCGCCTTAGAATACTCATCTCGCGCACCAGTGTCGGTTTGCGGTACGGTCGTGTGCAGCTGAAGCTTAGTGGCTTTTCCTGGAAGCAGGGTATCACTCACTTCGGAAGCAAGCTTCCTCGTTATCACCCCTCATCTTAGCCCGGCGGATTTGCCTACCAGGCACGACTACAGGCTTGAACCAACATGTCCAACAGTTGGCTGAGCTAACCTTCTCCGTCCCCACATCGCACTACACATCGGTACAGGAATATTGACCTGTTTCCCATCAGCTACGCATCTCTGCCTCACCTTAGGGGCCGACTCACCCTACGCCGATGAACGTTGCGTAGGAAACCTTGCGCTTACGGCGAGCGGGCTTTTCACCCGCTTTAACGCTACTCATGTCAGCATTCGCACTTCTGATACCTCCAGCAGCCTTTACAAGCCACCTTCACAGGCTTACAGAACGCTCTCCTACCACGCACGATTGCTCGTGCATCCGCAGCTTCGGTAACTGGCTTGAGCCCCGTTACATCTTCCGCGCAGGACGACTCGATCAGTGAGCTATTACGCTTTCTTTAAATGATGGCTGCTTCTAAGCCAACATCCTGACTGTTTTAGCCTTCCCACTTCGTTTCCCACTTAGCCAATTTTAGGGACCTTAGCTGGCGGTCTGGGTTGTTTCCCTCTTGAGTCCGGACGTTAGCACCCGGTGCTCTGTCTCCCGTGCTGTACTCATCGGTATTCGGAGTTTGCAATGGTTTGGTAAGTCGCCATGACCCCCTAGCCATAACAGTGCTCTACCCCCGACGGTAATACACGAGGCACTACCTAAATAGTTTTCGGAGAGAACCAGCTATTTCCAAGTTTGTTTAGCCTTTCACCCCTATCCACAGCTCATCCGCTAGTTTTGCAACACTAGTCGGTTCGGACCTCCAGCAGGTGTTACCCTACCTTCATCCTGGCCATGGATAGATCACTTGGTTTCGGGTCTACACCCAGCGACTGATCGCCCTATTCGGACTCGATTTCTCTACGGCTTCCCTATTCGGTTAACCTTGCCACTGAATGTAAGTCGCTGACCCATTATACAAAAGGTACGCCGTCACCCTTGCGGGCTCCGACTGTTTGTATGCATGCGGTTTCAGGATCTATTTCACTCCCCTCCCGGGGTTCTTTTCGCCTTTCCCTCACGGTACTAGTTCACTATCGGTCGATTACGAGTATTTAGCCTTGGAGGATGGTCCCCCCATCTTCAGACAGGATTTCACGTGTCCCGCCCTACTTGTCGCACGCCTAGTTCCACTGCCGATATTTTTCATACGGGGCTATCACCCGCTATGGCCGGACTTTCCATTCCGTTCTGATATACCAACAGCTAAAACGTGCAGGCTCCTCCGATTTCGCTCGCCACTACTTTCGGAATCTCGGTTGATGTCTGTTCCTCGAGCTACTGAGATGTTTCAGTTCACCCGGTTCGCCTCGCATACCTATGTATTCAGTATGCGATACCCTTGCGGGTGGGTTTCCCCATTCGGAAATCTCCGGATCAAAGCTAATTTGCCAGCTCCCCGAAGCTTATCGCAGGCTATCACGTCCTTCGTCGCCTGTAATCGCCAAGGCATCCACCACATGCACTTAGTCACTTGACCCTATAACTTTGACGCCTCGCTGTAGAGGCATCGTCAAGGACTGTCTGAGTATTACGCGTTATGCCGTTCTTCAAACTCTTGCGAGTTGATTCTTGGTGACGCAATCAAAATGTCATCGACGGCACGGTCCGCCATGAGCGGTTTCCGTCGACGACGCTGATTCGACTCTACGAATTGTTAAAGAACAACAGCCGACTCTTTCGAGACGCTGTCGCAAGCGGCCTGCCCCGAAGGCAGCCACTTGCGGCAGCGACTAGATCGTTGGGTGTGGTGGAGGATGACGGGATCGAACCGACGACCCCCTGCTTGCAAAGCAGGTGCTCTCCCAGCTGAGCTAATCCCCCTGTGAAGATGGTGGGTCTGGTTGGATTCGAACCAACGACCCCCGCCTTATCAAGACGGTGCTCTAACCGACTGAGCTACAGACCCTTCACGTTCGTTGCGAAGCGTGGGTATCTACGTCGCGCGTCAACCACGTGCCGAAGCACACAGCTGGTTTGCTCAGCTGGCTCACGCTCACACACTGTTGTCAACTACAGCCGATAAGTGTGGGCGCAAGAACTTGAGTGCTATTTTCCAGAAAGGAGGTGATCCAGCCGCACCTTCCGATACGGCTACCTTGTTACGACTTCACCCCAGTCACGAACCCTGCCGTGGTAATCGCCCCCCTTGCGGTTAGGCTAACTACTTCTGGCAGAACCCGCTCCCATGGTGTGACGGGCGGTGTGTACAAGACCCGGGAACGTATTCACCGCGGCAAGCTGATCCGCGATTACTAGCGATTCCGACTTCACGCAGTCGAGTTGCAGACTGCGATCCGGACTACGACCGGTTTTCTGAGATTAGCTCCCCCTCGCGGGTTGGCAGCCCTCTGTACCGGCCATTGTATGACGTGTGTAGCCCTACCCATAAGGGCCATGATGACCTGACGTCATCCCCACCTTCCTCCGGTTTGTCACCGGCAGTCTCATTAGAGTGCCCTTGCGTAGCAACTAATGATAAGGGTTGCGCTCGTTGCGGGACTTAACCCAACATCTCACGACACGAGCTGACGACGGCCATGCAGCACCTGTGTCCAGGTTCTCTTTCGAGCACCAAGCCATCTCTGGCAAGTTCCTGGCATGTCAAGGGTAGGTAAGGTTTTTCGCGTTGCATCGAATTAAACCACATCATCCACCGCTTGTGCGGGTCCCCGTCAATTCCTTTGAGTTTCAACCTTGCGGCCGTACTCCCCAGGCGGTCAACTTCACGCGTTAGCTTCGTTACTGAACAGC